>NZ_JBGFGP010000163.1:0-212901 GCF_041224545.1 Sedimentitalea sp. XS_ASV28
TCTGGACTCCGCGTTGCGCGCGGCGGTCGAACGGCACAGCGGCGATCGTCAAGGTCCCGTCCACCACTTCCACGCGCAGTGGTCATGACGGACATCACCATCATAGGGGCCGGTGTCGCTCCACTCCCCGTCCGCGCGGCCCCCGCCCCCGGACGCGGGCCGCGCGCGGCCGCGGCAGCCGCGGCAAGCGACGTGATCGAGGACCCTGCCAGCGATCCGGGTGCGGTTCTGTCGCCGATGGTCGGCACGGTCTATATGCAACCCGAACCCGATGCCGCACCCTTTGTCACCGTGGGGGCCAGCATTTCCGAGGGTGATACGCTGCTCATCGTCGAGGCCATGAAGACCATGAACCACATCCCGGCCCCGAAGTCGGGCACGGTCAAGCGCATCCTTGTCGAGGATGGCGCAGCAGTGGAATACGGCACCCCGCTGGTCATCATCGAATAAGGCGATCCCATGTTTGACAAGATACTGATTGCCAATCGCGGGGAGATCGCCTTGCGCGTGGTCCGCGCGGCGCGTGAAATGGGCATCGGCTCGGTCGCGGTACATTCCACCGCCGACAGCGACGCGATGCATGTCCGCATGGCCGATGAATCGATCTGCATCGGCCCGCCGCAAAGCAGCCAGAGCTACCTGTCGCTTCCCGCGATCATTTCGGCATGCGAAATCACCGGCGCGCAGGCGATCCATCCCGGCTATGGTTTTCTCTCCGAAAACGCGAATTTCGTGCAGATCGTCGAAGATCACGGGCTGACCTTCATCGGGCCGACCGCCGAGCATATCCGCATCATGGGCGACAAGATCACCGCCAAGGATACCATGAAGGCGCTTGGCGTTCCCTGCGTGCCGGGCAGCGACGGTGGGGTTCCCGATCTCGCCACGGCCGAACGAATCGGTGCTGAAATCGGCTATCCGGTCATCATCAAGGCCACGGCCGGCGGGGGCGGCAAGGGCATGAAAGTCGCCAACAGCGCCGCCGAGATGGAGCGGGCGTTTCAGACCGCGCGCGCCGAGGGCAAGAGCAATTTCGGCAATGACGAAGTCTATATCGAAAAATACCTGACCACGCCGCGTCATATCGAAATCCAGGTCTTTGGCGATGGCAAAGGCAGGGCCGTGCATCTGGGCGAACGCGACTGTTCGCTGCAACGGCGCCACCAGAAGGTCTTTGAAGAGGCCCCCGGCCCCACGATCACCCCCGAAGAGCGGGCCCGGATCGGCAAGGCCTGCGCCGACGCAGTCGCCAAGATCAACTATATCGGTGCGGGAACCATCGAGTTTCTCTACGAAAACGGCGAGTTCTATTTCATCGAGATGAACACCCGCCTGCAGGTCGAGCATCCGGTCACCGAGGGCATTTTCGGGGTCGATCTGGTGCGGGAACAGATACGGGTGGCCGCCGGCCTGCCGATGTCGTTCACGCAGGACGAACTCGCCATCAACGGCCATGCGATCGAGGTGCGCATCAACGCCGAAAAGCTGCCCAGCTTCTCGCCCTGTCCCGGCAAGATCACCCAGTATCACGCGCCCGGCGGGTTGGGTGTGCGGATGGATTCGGCGCTCTATGACGGCTATTCCATCCCGCCCTATTACGACAGCCTGATCGGTAAGCTGATCGTGCATGGCCGCGATCGCCCCGAAGCGCTGGCGCGGCTGAACCGGGCCCTGGGCGAACTGATCGTCGATGGTGTGGACACCACGATTCCGTTGTTCCGGGCCCTGCTCGCCGAACCCGACATCCACAACGGTGATTACAACATCCACTGGCTGGAACACTGGCTGGAAACCAATCTTACCGACGGATAAGGCAGGAGCAGCCCGGCCGCTCTCATGATACGCGGATGACCCTGACACCCGAGATCCTGTTGCGCGGCTATACAATCGGGATTTTCCCGATGGCCGAGCAACGTGATGATGCCGAGATTTTCTGGGTCGATCCCAAACGTCGGGGCATCATTCCGCTGGACGGTTTTCATATCTCGCGATCCCTGCGCCGCCGCCTTCTGCGGTGCGGGTTCCAGATACGCGTGAATACGGCCTTTGCCGAGGTCGTGGACGGCTGCGCCGATCGCGCCGAAACATGGATCAACGCCGAGATTCGCGAACATTACATCGCTCTGCATCACGCGGGATACGCGCATTCGCTCGAGGTGTGGGACGATGACGAGCTTGTCGGCGGTGTTTACGGTGTCGCGATTGGTGCCGCGTTCTTTGGCGAGAGCATGTTTTCGCGCCGCACAGATGCGTCAAAAATCGCGCTCGCCTATCTGGTCGACCGGCTTCGCCTCGCCGGATTCCGATTGTTCGACACGCAGTTTCTGACCGATCATCTCGCATCGCTTGGCGCAGTCGAGATCCCGCGCGGCGATTATCATCACCGCCTGGACAAGGCGATCAGCGAGACCGGTGACTTTCTTGCACCGCAGGTGCCGGCCCCTCAGGACGTGATACAGCGCAACACCCACACATCGTAGCGACTGTGGTCAAGCGCGTTCAAGGCCGGAGATGAGGCGATCATCCAGCCCTGGAAGTCGATCTCGGTCTCACCGGTATCGCGGATTATCATATACGCAAAGGCATCCCCGGTCGGGTTCTCGGCCGGATACCGGCAATCGGCGAGTTCGACAGTCAGGCCGAATGCGTCAACAGCCCCGCCGGATTGCACGCTGAAATCGATTGTCTTGCCATCCACCTTGTCCAGCGCACGGAGCACCGCCCCCGCCGCCGAAACCGCATTCTGGTGCTGCGCCGCAACAGGCGACGCAACGAAGGCACAAAGCGCCAGCGCGGCCAGGTTGCGGATCACTCGCCGTCTCCGCTTCCGGCGACAAATTTGACGAGCAGCGAAATCAGGCTCACGGCCCCTTGCGTGTCCTCGATCGTATCGCCCGCCTCCAGGTAGAACGGAGAACCGCCCGGCATGATTTCGACGAAATTGCCGCCCAGCAGCCCCTCTGACGACACCACAACAGCACTGTCATCCGGCACCGGTATCCCGTCACGGACCGAAAATGTCGTATCGGCTCGATAGGTCTCGGGATTCAGGTCCACATTGGTCACGGTGCCGATCTTGACCCCGGCCAGTCGCACATCCGTGCCGACGCTGACACCCTCCAGCGACCGGAAACTCGCATTGAGTTCATACCCGGTTCCCGCACCGGAAAGACCCGTTGCCTGTCCGGCATACAAGGCAAATGCAAGGGCCCCTGCCAGAACAGCACCGCCAACGGCGATTTCAGTTGTATTATGCGACATGTCGCGCTCCGTTGATATGCAGGCCCTATTCCGGGCTCCATGCTTCGTAGTCACGCTGGGGTGCCGGATGCGCCCGACGAAGCGAACCCGGTGGCGCATAGGCCGAAGCGGTACCGGTCAGGTTTTCGTGGTGTGGCTTTTCCCAGGGTTTATGCGCAAGCGGTTGTTCGGTCGGAGGCGCATCCCAGGTGTGATGAAGCCAGCCATGCCAATCCGGGCCAACCCGGCTGGCCTCGACTTCGCCGTTGAAGATGACCCATCTCTTGCTGCCATCAGTGTTCCTGTAAAACACGTTGCCCTGGCTATCCTCTCCCACCCGGATGCCCTTGCGCCAGGTAAAGATCTGGGTGTTGAGTGTCTGACCGTTCCACCAGGTCACAGCGCGAAGCAGAGAGTTGAGAATGCCCATCGGAGTCTCCGTGAAATCACCACCGGTATGCCGTATCCATCAGCAAAGGTCCAGAGACAGCGCGTGCCGGTGTCGGGCCCTTCGACCCGATGCGCAGATGAACCCGGGTTCGACGCGACAATTGCAACCGGGCAAGCCGCTGTGAAGCGGCTTGGAAAACGTCTTTACAGACGTTTTCACGCGAATTCGAATTCGCGTATCCAAGGCCGTTCGAACGGCCTTTTCCGGGACCCGATATCAATGTGTTGATTTCCATAGACAACCTCGTCAGGGTTCAGGCGCAATATCATCGGAAGTAGCCATGACCAAAACCAAACTCGGTGTCATAGGTGGATCGGGTCTGTATCAGATCGACGGCCTGAAGCATGCCGCTTGGCAACACGTGGAGAGTCCCTGGGGTGCGCCCTCTGATGCGGTGCTCACCGGCATCCTCGAAGGTGTCGATATGGTATTCCTGCCACGACACGGCAGAGGCCACCTTCACGCGCCGGGCACCGTTCCCTATCGGGCCAATATCGATGCGCTGAAACGTCTGGGTGTCACGGATGTGATCAGCGTCTCCGCCTGCGGCTCTTTTCGCGACGAGATGGCCCCGGGTGATTTCGTGATCGTGGATCAATTCGTTGATCGTACCTTTGCACGCGACACGTCATTCTTCGGTACCGGCTGTGTGGGTCATGTCAGCCTTGCGCACCCGACGTGTCCCCGGCTCGGCGATGCCTGCGAAGCTGCGGCCCGTGATGCTGGCGTCAGGGTACATCGCGGTGGCACTTACCTGGCGATGGAAGGGCCGCAATTCTCCACGCTGGCCGAATCACGCATGTACCGTGAAAGCTGGGGCTGCGATGTCATTGGCATGACGAACATGCCCGAGGCGAAACTGGCCCGTGAAGCGGAGCTGTGTTATGCATCGGTGGCCATGATCACCGACTATGACAGTTGGCACCCGGACCATGGCGAAGTGGACATTTCCGACATCATCACCACCCTGACGGGCAACGCGGACAAAGCCCGGTCGTTGGTCCGTCGTCTGCCCGAACTTGTCGGGGCAGAGCGCGAGCCTTGTCCTCATGGATGTGACCGTGCGCTCGACCACGCGATACTGACCGCGCCTGATGCTCGGGATCCGGAACTGGTGGCACGTCTGGATGCCGTTGCCGGGCGGGTCCTCGGGCGCTGACATCGCTGCCGGCGTCGCTTGCGGACATCGCCACGGGATCTGTCTCGCTGGACAAATGCGATCGGGCATGGTGTCCTTCTGACGATAAACCCGGAGGAAACCATGCCATTCGATCTCTGGCTCGCCTTTGCCGCCGCCTCGACTGCCTTGTTGCTGATCCCCGGACCGACCGTGCTGTTGGTTCTCAGCTACGCGCTGTCCAAGGGCCGCAGCGTTGCGATCGCATCGGCCAGCGGCGTCGCCATGGGCGATCTCATTGCAATGACGGCCTCGCTCGCGGGGCTCGGGGCACTGGTGGCAGCCTCGGCAACCCTCTTCTCGATACTGAAATGGGCAGGTGCCGCCTATCTCGTCTATCTCGGCGTCAGGCTGGTGCGCAGCGCACCTTCGGCAGGGCTGGATACAGTCGCAACCGGACGGGACGTCACGCCCCGAGGCGTATTTCTTCACGCGGCGGGCGTTACCGCGCTGAACCCCAAATCCATCGCCTTTTTCATCGCCTTCGTGCCTCAGTTCATCCAGGCAGGTGAACCGATGCTGCCGCAGTTCGCACTCCTGATCAGCACATTCGTGAGTCTCGCGGCGATAAATGCGCTGGCCTACGCGTTGCTGGCGGACAAGCTTCGGAAAACCGTGCGCAAGCCGGGCGTGATCACCGCGCTGACACGTGGCGGCGGTGTGACGCTGATCGGGATGGGCCTGTTTACCGCATTCCTGCGCCGGCCTGCCTGAGCCACGGTTGCACCGCAACGCGCAATAGGCCAAACCGTGGGCGAGCGCCACAGCTAACCGGAGCGAACATGCCCAGAAACACCTCGGTCCGCGACTATATCCGCACGATCGCCGATTTCCCCAAGGAAGGGATCATGTTTCGTGACGTGACCACGCTGTTTGCCGATCCGCGCGGGTTTCGCATGGCAATCGACCAGATGCTGCACCCCTATGCCGGCGAGCAGATCGACAAGGTTGTCGGGCTGGAAGCCCGCGGCTTCATCCTCGGCGGGGCCATAGCGCATCAACTCAGTGTCGGGTTCGTGCCGATCCGCAAAAAAGGCAAGCTGCCCGGCACCACGATAAGTCAGGACTACAAGCTGGAATACGGTGAGGCGATTGTTGAAATCCATGACGACGCCATCCAGCCGGGCGAGAAAATCCTGGTGGTCGATGACCTGCTCGCCACGGGCGGCACCGCAGCCGCCGGCATCAGGTTGATCGAGCGTCTGGGCGGTGAGATCATCAGTTGCGCCTTCATCGTCGATTTGCCCGATCTAGGCGGCCGCAAACTACTCGAAAACCTTGGCATGGACGTGCATGCGCTCTGCGCTTACGAGGGCGACTGATCGCGAAGCCATCACAATCAGTTGACTGGATATCCCAAACTGCCGCTGCTTAGGGCCAAAGCGCCCAAGGTCAAGCGCATCGGCAACAAAAAAGGCATGATCCGGATAGGCTGACAGGACGTAATCCCCTCGATGTCACCAAGGGCATCTCTGATAAATCGAGGATGATTTCCATGTTCCGCAAGACCATACTCTCCGTTACCTCTGCCATGATGATTGCCGGAGCGGCATTTGCCGACGACGCGTCCAAGGATATTGTGGACACGGCGGTTGCGGCTGATGACTTCGACACACTCGTTGCCGCGGTGCAGGCCGCCGGGTTGGTCGAGACGCTGAAAGGCGAAGGACCGTTTACTGTGTTCGCGCCCACGGATGCAGCCTTTGCGGCGCTGCCAAAGGGTACCGTCGAAACGCTGCTTGAACCCGAAAACAAGGATCAACTGGTCGCGATTCTGACCTACCATGTGGTTCCGGGCAAGGTCATGTCCGGTGATCTCAGCGACGGCATGACCGCAACCACCGTACAGGGTGGCGATATCACGATCGATCTTGATAACGGTGTCATGGTCAACGATGCGACGGTCGTCGCCGCCGATATCGAGGCAGAGAACGGCGTCATCCATGTGATCGACAAGGTAATCATGCCCAAGTGATGTCTTGCTGTTGAAAAAGGTCACCCGGTTCCGGCCGGGTGACCGTCATCACCGGTCGCACCGCGACCGCCCGTCAGACCATTTAAAGTCGAAGGACCGCGCCGGGGTTCATGATGCCCTGCGGGTCCAGTGCCGACTTGATAGCGCGCATGGCCGCGATTTTCGTGGGATCGCCATAAATCTCAAGCTCTGTGACCTTGCTCCGCCCGATGCCATGCTCGGCGCTGATCGAGCCTTCAAATTCCGCGACCAGATCGTGTACCGCGCGCGCCACGATGCCGCTTTGCGCCTTGAATGCCGTACGATCCGCTCCCTTCGGCGGGAATATATTGTAATGCAGGTTGCCGTCGCCCAGGTGACCAAAGCAGTTGATGCGGAAATCTCCGATCTCGGAAATCCGTTCCGCTGCTTTCGCAATAAATTCGGGAAGCGCCCGCAGCGGGATCGAGACATCGTGGCTCGACACCGAGCCGATCCTGCGGTTTGCCTCTGGCACCTGTTCGCGTACCATCCAGAACCCATCGCGTTGGGCCTCTGATTGCGCAATCAGCCCGTCCGATGCAAGGTCGCGCTCAAGCGCCGCCTCGAACAGTTCGGCAAGCTGCTCTTGCGGGTCCAGTGCCGCGATCAGGCCAAGCTCGATCAACACACACCACTCCGGCGGCGTATCAAAGGGTTGCCGGATATCCGGTAGTGTTTCGGACAGGAAGTCGAACCCCTGCCCGCTGAGCAATTCGAAGGCGCTGATCCCTTCACCGACGCGATCACGAGCCAGCGACAACAGGTCGATTGCGGCGCGCGGCGACGCCACCACGAAAATCGCCGTTCCGCTGCGTGCCGGGATCGGGGCCAGCCTGAGCGCCGCTGCGGTGATCACGCCCAGCGTGCCTTCCGAACCGATCAGCAGGTTTCGCAGATCATAGCCGGTATTGTCCTTGCGCAGTCGCGTCAGCCCGTTCCAGATGCGCCCGTCCGGCAGCACCGCCTCAAGCCCCAGACACAAATCCCGTGTATTGCCATAGCGCAAGACATTGACCCCGCCCGCGTTGGTCGCGAGATTTCCGCCGATCCGTGCCGATCCCTCCGACGCAAGCGACAGCGGGAACAGCCGATCCGCAGCCCGCGCCGCAGCCTGCAAGTCGGCAAGGATCGCCCCGGCTTCCGCGACAATGACGTTCTCATCCGCATGAACCGCACGAATGGCGTTCATGCGCTCCAGCGACAGGATCAGAGGTGCCGGGCCTTCGGTCAGCACCTGACCACCGACAAGGCCTGTACCGCCCCCATAAGGCACGACCCCCACGCGCGCGTCATGCGCCGCGCGGATCAGCGCGGCAACCTCCTGCGTCGTGCGCGGGCAGGCGAGCAGGCCCGCCCGCCCCTGCAAGCGACCGCGCGGCTCTTCGAGATAGCGCGGTTCAATCTCGCGGAACACGCCGGATGGCACCACACCGTCCAGCGCAGCGGCAAAATCGGCGTCCGCCGGGTTCAACATCATGTCTTGTACCTGCAGGCAACAGAAAAGGGATCAGTCGTCGTCCGTGAGATAGGATGACTGCAGGACAACCACGGTAGGCCGATCAGGCAGGTCGCGCAGCGACAGTTCGATATGGGACGCGTTGGAACGCCGGATTGCGAATTCATCTGTCATGCCACCCAGAAATGTGTCGAGCGTATAGCTGCTGAACCAATGCATCGGAATGACCACCGACGATTTGAGCCGTTTCAGGATACTGATCATCTCGGGAAGCGGCAATGTCATACCGCCATCCACCGGCGCCATGACAACGTCCAGTCGCCCAATCGCAGCGAATTGCTCATCGTTCGGAATGTGATGCAGATGCCCCAGATGACCGATACAAAGCCCCGCAACCTCGAAGATGAAGATCGAATTGCCATTCTCCTCGACGCCCCCGGACCGGGAGCGGATGTCGGTCGAGACATTGCGCACCAGCATCTCGCCAAGATCAAGATGATGGTCGATCCCCTCACCGAACGGTCCCCAGCCCGGCAGCACATGCGGGATCGCCGGATCGGGAAAGGCGGTCCAGTGGGTTTCATGCGCGCGGTTCATCGTGACGATATCGGGGATCATGCGGGTCGAACCGATAAACCCGGTGAAATCGGTCACCGCACTCAGGCCGCCGGGGGTTTGCAGCAAAAAGCTCGAATGGTCGATATAGGACAGCCGCACCGAGAAATCCGGAAGCGGGTCGCGAAATGCCGTCTTGTAAACATAGCTGAGACCCGGTGCGGAATCGGCGATGGCGATACAGTGACTCGGCCTGCGCTCCTGCGCCGCCAGCGGCGCAATGCACAGGACCAGCAGCATCGACATAAAGGCACGCAAGACCAGCATCTGTGATAAAGATAGGCGAAACGGCGAAAAAGTCAGCCCCCACCGCGCGATTTCGCCGCTTTGGCGCCTAGCCTGCGTCGGTGCGCCCGCGTCGATCGCTGCGCAACGACGCGTAGAGGACATGGGTGCGCCAGCGACCGTTGATCTGCAGGTAGGACTGCGCCACACCTTCGTACTTGAAGCCCGATTTCTCGAGCAACCCGCGAGAGGCGGCGTTTTCCGGCAGGCAGGCTGCTTCGATCCGGCTGAGATCGAGTTGCGAGAACGCGTAATGTACCACCGCCCCGATCGCCTCGCGCATGTATCCCTGGCGGGCGAATTGCGCACCGGTCCAATAGCCCAGGGTCCCGGCCTGCGCCGGTCCGCGCCGGATGTTGTCGAGCGTGATCGCACCAACAAGGCTCTGGTCATGACGGCGGAACAGGAACAGCGGCACCGCCGACCCGTTTCCAATGGATCGCTGCGCCCAGTAGACGCGATTGGCAAACCCCTTGCGGCTGAGATGGTCCGTGGCCCAGCTGGGTTCCCACGGAACCAGGAAATCGCGACTGTCCTCGCGCATGGCCGCCCAGTCGCGGAAATCCGAATGCCCCGGAGGCCGCAGGGTCAGCCGCTCGGTTTCGAGCTTGAGCTTGCGTTTGGCCAGCAGCATCAGACCGTCATCAGGCGGCACGCCTTCCCTGCAATTCGGCCAGGGTCGGCGCCGCGTCGATTGGCCCATAGAGCGCCAGCGCAAGGCCGGCCCGGGCGGCGACGGTCTCGGCAAACTCGCGCACATCGCCGGTAGATACGGCATCGATGCGGGCCACCGTATCGTCCAGCGACGGCACCTCGTCCCAGATCTGGACCAGACGCGCCAGCCGCTCGGCGCGGTTGGACGGGCTCTCCAGTCCCATGAGCATCCCCGCCTTCATCTGGGCGCGGGCGCGGGCGACCTCTTGCGGGCTCATGTCCTCGGCGGCGCGCTTCATCTCGTCAAAGGTGATATTGGCCAGTTCGGCGATCTGTTCGGCGCTGGTTCCGGCGTAGATCGTCGTCGTGCCGGTATCGGCATAGGCACCGGTCTGCGCAAAGATCGTGTAACACAGCCCGCGTTTTTCCCGGACTTCCTGGAACAGGCGCGAAGACATGCCCCCACCCATCGCACTGGAATAGATCTGCGCCGTGTAGATTTCATCGTCGCGATAGCCGGGGCTTTCGACGGCAAGCGCGAAATGCGCCTGCTCCAGAGCCTTGGACCGCCGGGTTTCCCCGCCGGTGAAGCGCGCGGTTTCCGCCGCGAGCTCGGGCTTGGGTTCAAGATGGCCGAAAATGTCCTCTGCCATACGCACGATCTCGGCGTGATCGACAGCGCCGGCCGCCGACAGGATCATCTGCCCCGGCCCGTAATGCTCGGCGACGAAATCCGACAGGTCCTCTCGCGAGAAACTTCGCACCCGTTCGGACGGCCCCAGGATCGTGCGCCCCAATGCCTGATCGCGATAGCTGTCTTCCTGCAACCAGTCAAAGATCACATCATCGGGCGTGTCATGTGCCTGACCGATCTCCTGCAGGATCACGCCGCGCTCGACCTCGATCTCCTTGGGGTCAAAGACCGGATTGAGAACGATATCCGAAATCACGTCCATCGCCAGCGATACGTCATTCTGCAACACGCGGGCGTAATAGGCGGTCACTTCACGGCTGGTATAGGCGTTGATATAGCCGCCCACATCCTCGATGGCTTCGGCGATCTGCACCGCGGTGCGCTTGCGCGTGCCCTTGAACGCCATGTGTTCGAGAAAATGCGCGATGCCGTTCTGTTCGATCCGTTCGTGGCGGCCCCCTGCGGAAACCCAGATTCCGATAGCGGCGGATTGCAGGCCCGGCATGTGTTCGCTGACGATGCGAAACCCGTTGCCCAAAGTATGCTGTTCAACCGTCACTTGGCGATATGTCCCCTGATATAATCCTTCATGGCAGCGAGATCATTGGCGATCCGCGTCACCCGTTCCGGCCTGTCATACAGATCGGACATGCGCGGGGGAAGAGGCGGATGAATGCCGCTGGCCTGCTCGACCGCGGCAGGGAATTTTGCCGGATGCGCCGTGGCGAGCGTGATCATCGGCACATCGGCCGTGCGGTGTTCATTGGCGACCTTTACCCCGACCGCCGAATGCGGACACAACAATTCGGTACTGCTCGCGAGCGTGCCCGCAATGGTGGCCAGCGTTTCCTCTTCCGACGCGCGCCCGGACGCGAAATTTTCCTGCAGGTAGCCAAGCGCGCCCTGCGAAAGGTCAAAGCCGCCCTGCCGCAGTTCTTCCATCAATTGCGACACCGCGCGCCCGTCGCGCCCATAGGCGTCAAACAGAACCCGTTCGAAATTGGAACTGACCTGGATGTCCATCGACGGGCTGATCGAGGGGTGGGTTGGCCCCTTGTAATAGCCCTGCCCGCTCAGGCAGCGATGCAGGATGTCGTTCTGGTTGGTCGCAACCACCAGCCGGTCGATCGGCAGGCCCATCTGCCGGGCGATATAACCGGCAAAGATGTCGCCGAAATTGCCGGTCGGGACGGTAAAGCTCACCTCGCGATGCGGAGCGCCCAGGCTGACCGCCGAGCTGAAGTAATAGACCACCTGTGCCAGCACCCGAGCCCAGTTGATCGAATTCACACCGGCGAGCTTCACGCCGTCACGAAACTCGAAATCGTTGAACATGTCCTTGAGAGCAGCCTGACAATCGTCAAAATCCCCGTCCACGGCGAGCGCGTGGACATTTGCCTCGCTCGGCGTGGTCATCTGGCGACGCTGCACCTCGCTGACGCGGCCATGCGGAAAGAGGATGAACACGTCAACATTGGACAGCCCCTTGAATGCTTCGATTGCCGCCGACCCGGTGTCGCCGCTTGTCGCACCGACGATGGTGACACGGTCGCCCCGACGGGCCAGCGCCGCCTGGAACAACTGACCGATCAGTTGCATGGCAAAATCCTTGAACGCCAGCGTCGGGCCGTGGAACAGTTCCAGCAGGAAATGGTTGGAATCCAGTTGCACGAGAGGCGCACGCGCGGCATGGCCGAACGGGGCATAGGCGCGGTCTATGATGGCGCGAAATTCGGCATCGGTGAACGTGTCGCCGATAAAGGGCCGCATGATGCGAAACGCCGTTTCCTCATAGCTGAGCCCGGCAAGCGCCGCGATGTCTTCCCGGCTCATCTGCGGCACCTCGGAGGGCACGTACAGCCCGCCATCGCGGGCCAGACCGGACAGCATCGCCTCTTCAAAGCTCAGTTCGGGCGCGGTACCGCGCGTGGATACGTATTTCATTGGCCTCGGCTCTCGGATGGTGTGCGGGTGCGCCACAGGAAATATGCGGTCATCGCCGCCCAGATCAGGGCAAGTGAAAACCAGGTGATTGCGTACTGCAAGTGATCGTTGGGCACCCCGGCGGAGTCAACCGGCAGCGGCCTGACATTCGGGTCGGTTTGCGAGCGCGCGATCAGCAGAACGGGTTCCGTACCCAGAGCCTCTGCCATACGCGGCACATCACGAGCGAACCAGATGTTGCCGGCGATATCCGGCTCGGGGGTATAGCTGTCGATCTCGTCGGGCCAGTGCAGGTTGCCGGTGACCGTCATCCGGCCCGTCTGACGCGGGCGGTCCTTGTCTTCGGTGGCGACAAAACCACGGTCCAGAAGAATCGTGCGGCCCGTATCATCCGTGAACGGCGCGATGATGCGGTATCCGGGACCGACATACTTGACGGACACCAGCACATGAAGTTCCTGCGCGCCCACGGTTCCGGACACCGATACCGGCATGTATTTGTCATTCTGCACATCCGGCGACGCCGGCAGGGGCTGAAACCCTGCCGAGATGCGGCTGTCGATCTCGGCCAGAATGCCCCGCTTCACATCCAGCCGCTGCATCTGCCAGATTCCGAGCGCGATCAGAATGGCGAATCCGGCCACACCGAAAAACAGCAGAAAAACAGTTCGACGCATTGTCAGCACGACCCCGAAAAGAAACATGGCGCGCGGTAAACCGGCGCGCCATGCTTGATACGTCCTGTCAGCGGAGATTCAACCGCAATCGACCTAGGTGATTTGCGACGTACCCCAGATGTAGACGACGAAGAACAGGAAAAGCCAGACCACGTCGACAAAGTGCCAGTACCATGCCGCCGCTTCAAAGCCGACATGCTGCTTGGGCGTAAAGTCGCCCCGCTTGGCCCGCACGAGGCAGACAATCAGGAAGATCGTACCGATGATCACGTGAAAACCGTGGAAGCCCGTGGCCATGAAGAAGTTGGAATAGAAGATGTCTTCGCCGAACTTCCAGCCTTCGTGCAGCAGTTCCATGTATTCATAGGCCTGCAGGCCGGTGAAGGCGATCCCCAGTGCCACGGTCAGTGCCAGGCCAGTGATCAGGTCCTTGCGCACGTTGCCATGCACCAGCGCATGGTGCGCCCAGGTTATGGTACAGCCCGACAGCAGCAGGATCACCGTGTTGATCAGCGGCAGGCTGAACGGATCCACCGGGTAGATGACGGGGATCACATATTCGCTGCCCTCGTAGTCGCTCATCGAGTACATCAGGTGTTTGAACACCGACCAGAACCACGCCGCAAAGAACATCACTTCGGACATGATGAACAGGATAAAGCCATAGCGCAGACCGATCTGGACCACAGGTGTGTGATCGCCGGCATGGCTTTCGTGCACCACATCGGTCCACCAGCCGAACATGGTGTAAAGAACACCGGCCAGGCCGATCCAGAAGAGATAAGGCGTGATCGAATGCATCCACAGCACGGCACCGAACAGCATGGCAAAGCCGAACAGGGCACCGAGCAGCGGCCAGATGGACGGGGGCAGGATGTGGTAGTCGTGGTTCTTAGCGTGTGCCATTGAGTGTCCCTTACCTTGCGGCGTTAGTTCGTAGTGTTATTGCCTGCCCCGGTTTCGAGAGCGGCAAAGCCCTCCGGCAGGTCGATTTGATAGAATGTGTACGACAATGTGATCGAATGCACGTATTTTGCGTCCCGGTCGGTGACGATTTCCGGATCCACGAAGAACGTCACCGGCATCTGGACCCGCTCGCCCGGTTCCAGCACCTGCTCAGTGAAACAGAAACACTCGATCTTGTTGAAGAAGCCACCCGCCTCGTAGGGAAAGACGTTGTAGCTCGCCTGTCCGGCCACGGGAACGTCGGTCGGATTGTAGGCTTCGTAAAAGGCCAGTCCGGTTTCGCCGATGCGGATTTCCATTTCGCGTTCGACCGGCTTGAAGGTCCATGGCATGTCACGCTCAAGCGAGGCATCGAACTTGATCTTGATGGTCCGATCCAGCACATCGGCGGAATCCGCCGTGGCGACAGCTGTGGTTCCGCCAAAGCCCGTGACACGGCAGAACCAGTCGTAAAACGGCACCGACGCCCAGGCCAGCGCGCCCATGGTGACAACCACCGCGACCAGTTGCACAACGGTCTTGCCCGGACCGGAGAGTGCCATCAGTTCTGTTCTCCGGTTGTCATCATGGCGTCGAAGTCACCGCGTGTCACCTTGACGACAGTCAGACCGAAGACGATCACGACAAACGCCAGCAGGGCGAGACCAACGCCCAGGTTTCGACCAAACCGCCGTTCATGAATCTCGTGTGTGGCGCGAATGCTCATCCCCAACCTCCAAGCCCGTAGGGCCATATCAATGCCTCGACCAGAATCGCGCCGAAATGCACGAACAGGTACAAGAGCGACAAACGAAAGAACCCGCGTTCGATCGCAAAGTTATCGGCCTCTGCCGCCGCTTCGTCACGGCGCCAGATACGGATCGCACCGCGCAGGAACATCAGGTTCACCACCAGTGACGCCGCGAGATAGATCGGCCCGCCGATTGCACTGAAGGCCGCGCCAACCGCCAGCACCGCCAGCAGAACGGTATAGATAAGGATGTGCTGGCGGGTCGCGCGACGACCGTGGGTCACGGTGAGCATCGGCACGCCCGCATCGTCGTAGTCGCTACGCATGAACAGGGCGAGCGCCCAGAAATGCGGTGGCGTCCACATGAATATGATCGCGAACATGAGCCAGGGTTCAACCGCCATGGAACCGGTTGCGGCGAGCCAGCCGACGACCGGCGGGAACGCTCCCGCAGCACCGCCGATGACGATATTCTGCGGCGTCAGCCGCTTGAGCCACATGGAATAGACGACAACGTAAAAAAAGATGGTAAAGGCAAGCATCGCGCCCGCCATCATGTTGGTCGCCAACGTCAGCATCGTGACCGACAGCACTGACAGCCCCAGACCGATGGCCATTGCATCGGATGCCGCAACCTTGCCCGACGGGATCGGACGATTGCGGGTCCGCCGCATGACGCGGTCGATATCCTCGTCCCACCACATGTTCAGGGCGCCCGACGCACCGCCGCCCAGAGCGATGAACAGGACCGCGCAAAACCCGACCACCGGATGCACCGGCACCGGTGCAGCCACCAGGCCGACAAAGGCCGTGAATACGACAAGCGTCATCACGCGCGGTTTCAGCAGCGCAAAAAAGTCGCCGAAGCCCGCCTCGTCCTCGCGGATGGCGCTGTTGATGCTGACGTCGCTCATCGCTGGCTCCTTGCCGTAGCTAGCGGGCGGGATGGTGTCCCGCCCCTCCCGATCAGTTCGATGCCAGTTTCACGCTGCGGGGCGCTTCGGCATATTCCTCGATCGCACCGTCCAGCCATTCGGCATACGCCTCTTCGCTCACGACCTTGACGGTGATCGGCATATAGGCGTGATCCTTGCCGCAGAGTTCCGAACACTGGCCGAAATAGATGCCTTCCTTTTCCGCAGCGAACCAAAGTTCCGCCAGACGACCGGGAACAGCATCCTGCTTGACGCCGAATGCCGGGATGGTCCACGAATGAATGACGTCGGCGGCGGTAACCTGCATCACGACCGTCTTGCCGATCGGCACGACCACCGCGGTATCGGTCGCCAGCAGGTATTCATCCGGCCCATAGCCATATTCTTCCAGTTCGTCGCGTTCGAGCTTGAAGCTTTCGAAGCCGAATTCGTGATCGACATATTCATAGCCCCAGTACCACTGATAGCCCGTGACCTTGATGGTGATGTCAGCCTCGGGAATTTCCTGTTGCTTGAACAGAACCGGCAGGCTGAACGCACCGATGAAGATCAGGATCACGATCGGCACCACGGTCCATGCGATTTCGAGCGGGGAGTTGTGCGTGAACTTGGCCGGTGTGGGGTTCGCGCGGCTGTTGAACCGGACGATCGCATAGATGAGCAGCAAGGTCACAAAGACGCAGATCGCGGTGATGATGACCAGGATCAGCCAATCCAGCGATTGCTGGTCGCGCGCCAGTTCCGAGGCGGCTGGCTGGAAACCCATTGCGCCGTCGACCGGCGCACCGACGATCTCAAGGCCGTCCTGCGCCATCGCGGGGAGGACCGATAGGGAGCTGAAAAGCCCTGCAAGCGAAAAAGCGTTCTTCATGTTCCATCCTGATCGGTTGATCGTTTTTTGGGGCTGCCAGCGGCATGATTCACCAAACGCACCTGCCCCGTTGTATTTGCTGCCTGTAGAAATCATATTCCGCGAAGCAGATAAACCCATCAGATTGCGTCAAAGAGCCGCTTTTTTTGATTCAGATCATGGTCCGAGGCCAGCCGCACATGCAAAACACACCGTTCAGACCGTTTGAAACCACCTTGCCGCGCGACGAAGCGTTGCGCGAATTGCGGTCCGCGACCGCAGGTGCAGAGGACGGCGAGATATTTGCCGAGCGGCGCAAGTCCGAAGCTCTGGTCTTTGACGACGGTCGCCTGCGCAGCGCCAGCTATGATGCGTCCGAAGGGTTCGGGCTGCGTGCGGTCAACGGTGAAGTCACCGGCTACGCCCATTCCACCGAAATGAGCATCTCTGCCCTTGAACGGGCGGGCCAGACCGCGCGGCTGGCGGTTGGCGCCGGTGGCGGAACGCTCGCCGACGCGCCGGCACCGACCAACGCACGGCTATACACCGATGCCGACCCCACGAGCGGTCAGCCCTTCCCGGTCAAGATCGAAACCCTGCGCGAGATCGACGCATTTGCGCGCGATCTCGATCCGCGGGTCGTGCAGGTGTCGGCCACCCTGGCGGCGAGCCTGCAGGAAATCGAGATCCTGCGTCCCGATGGGGTTCAGGTGCGCGACGTGCGCCCGATGACGCGGGTCAATGTTTCGGTCATCGTCGAGCAGAACGGACGCCGCGAGACCGGCACTGCCGGAGGCGGCGGGCGCATCGGACTCACAGGATTGATCGCGCCCGCCGACTGGCAGGCCAAGGCGCGCGAAGCGTTGCGTATCGCGCTGGTCAATCTCGATGCGGTTCCCGCACCCGCCGGCGTCATGGACGTCGCGCTTGGCCCCGGCTGGCCCGGCATCCTGTTGCACGAGGCCATCGGTCACGGGCTGGAGGGCGATTTCAATCGCAAGGGCGCCAGCGCTTTTGCAGGTTTGATGGGCAAGCAGGTTGCGGCACGCGGCGTGACCGTGCTCGATGACGGCACCTTGCCCGACCGGCGTGGCTCGATCACCGTCGATGATGAAGGGACCCCGTCCCGGCGCAACGTGCTCATCGAGGACGGGACGCTTGTGGGCTACATGCAGGATCGCCAGAACGCCCGGCTGATGGGTGTGCCCGCGACGGGCAACGGCCGGCGGCAAAGCTATGCCCATGCGCCGATGCCACGCATGACCAACACTTACATGATGGGCGGCGATGCCGATCCCGCCGACCTCGTCTCCGAGATCAGGGACGGCATCTGGGCGGTCGGCTTCGGCGGCGGCCAGGTCGACATCACCAGCGGCAAGTTCGTGTTTTCCTGCACAGAGGCCTACAGGGTCGAGAACGGCAAGGTGGGGGCACCGGTCAAGGGGGCGACGCTGATCGGTGACGGTGCCACCGCCCTCACCCGGATTCGCGGACTTGGCAACGACATGCAGCTTGATCCGGGTATGGGAAACTGTGGCAAGGAAGGCCAGTGGGTGCCGGTCGGCGTCGGCCAGCCGACCGTGCTGATCGGTGGGCTGACAGTGGGCGGTTCCGCCGCCTGACGGGCGCGGGTTCGTCCCGTGCCGCGACATGTTCGGCGCGGTGTCGGGTCATTGATTGGTTTTCCGGAAAATCCTCAAAGAATTTTCCACGCTTTACGTCCTGTTAACCGGGCGGGCGCTACACCGGTCTTGCAACAAGGCGGAGCGATGGATGACCGAGGAAACCAATTCTTCCACTCACCCCCCACTCCTACCCACCACGGAAGACGATCGGTTTGCGTGGCTTCGCCTTTTGCGCTCGCGCAGGGTTGGTATCTCGACATTCTACCGCCTGCTGGCAGAGCATGGCACAGCGCAGAAGGCGCTGGCCGCGTTGCCCGAAGTGGCGCGCGCCGCCGGGGTCCGGGACTATGAAATCTGTCCTGCCGGTGTGATCGATGCCGAAATCAAGGCCGCAAAAGCCGCGCGTGCGCGGCTTTTGTGCCTTGGCGATCCGGATTATCCGGCGCTCCTGGCGCAATTGCCGGACGCGCCGCCCATGCTGTGGAGCGTGGGGAATACAGCGATCCTGTCGCGCCCGGTCATCGCGCTGGTCGGTGCGCGCAACGCCTCATCGCTGGGCACCCGCATGGCCCGCGCGCTGGCGCATGAACTGGGCGAAAGAGGATATTGTGTGGTGTCGGGCCTCGCTCGCGGTGTCGATACCGCTGCCCATATCGGGGCCATCGGCACCGGCACGGTCGCCGTGATGGCAGGCGGTGTCGACGTGGTATATCCGGCCGAAAACGAGGCTCTGGCACAGGATATCGCCGCGACCGGCCTGCTCATCTCCGAACAGCCGATGGGCACCACGCCACAGGCCCGCCATTTCCCATGTCGCAACCGGATCATTTCCGGCGTGGCGCAGGCGGTCGTGGTGGTCGAGGCCGCAGTAAAGTCCGGCAGCCTGATCACCGCGCGCGACGCGCTGGATCAGGGCCGCGAGGTGCTGGCCGTGCCGGGGCATCCCTTCGACGCGCGTGCGTCGGGGTGCAACCTATTGATCCGCGATGGCGCGACTCTGGTGCGCAACGCGGACGACATCATTGCCGCCCTGCCCGACATGACCGAACTTGTCGCATCACCCCGGCGCGATCTGCTGTCGGACCTGCCCCCACCGCCCCCCGAGCGGCGCAGCCTGGCGGAAACGGCAAAGCTGCACGACCAGATCCTCTCGCGGCTCGGCCCATCACCGGTCGCCGAAGACCAGCTGATTCGCGATCTGGAGGAGACGGCCGGAAATGTGGGACCCGCCCTGGTTGATCTGGAGCTTGACGGCAAGATCCGCCGCCAGTCGGGCGGGTTGCTATCGCTGGAAACCTGACCTCGAAACGCGCGAGCAAAGCGATAAATATTCCCGTATAACAGGTATTTTGCGCTGCGCCTGCCGTCCCGCCCCATCGAATAATCGCGCCAACTCAAGACCGTAAGCGATGCGCCCAAATCACGCGGATTGACAATCGCCCCTTGCACCCCACATCTTGCCTCGCCATAGAACGCGCATCAATCGCCGCATGAGGTTACTGGGTAAATGCCTGTAGTTGTTGTAGAATCACCAGCCAAAGCAAAAACGATCAACAAATATCTCGGCTCTGACTACACGGTTCTGGCATCCTACGGGCATGTGCGCGACCTTCCACCAAAGGATGGATCGGTCGATCCCGAGCATGATTTCGACATGAAATGGGAGGTCGCCAGCGACAGCAAGAAACACGTGAAGGCGATTGCCGATGCGCTTGCCGAAGACAACGCCCTGATCCTCGCGACCGACCCCGACCGCGAGGGCGAGGCGATCAGCTGGCACCTGCAGGAAGCGCTGACCAAACGCCGTTCGATCAAGAAGGACACCGCCGTTTCGCGGGTGACGTTCAACGCGATCACCAAGGACGCCGTGACCCAGGCGATGAAACAGCCGCGTCAGGTCGACATGCCGCTGGTCGAGGCCTATCTCGCCCGCCGGGCGCTGGATTACCTCGTGGGATTCAACCTGTCGCCCGTGTTGTGGCGCAAGCTGCCCGGTGCCAAATCGGCCGGCCGCGTGCAATCGGTCTGCCTGCGCCTGATCGTCGAGCGCGAAATGGAGATCGAAGCCTTCCGCCCGCGTGAATACTGGTCGGTCAAGGCGCTGCTCGGGACGCCGCGCGGCCAGGAATTCGAAGCCCGACTGACGGTTCTGGCCGGCAAGAAGCTCGACAAGTTCGATATCGAGAACGAGACCCAGGCCGAACTCGCCGTTCAGGCGATCAACAGTCGCGATCTTGAAATCACGTCGGTGGAAGCAAAACCGGCCAACCGCAATCCGAGCGCCCCGTTCATGACATCGACGCTCCAGCAGGAGGCCAGCCGCAAGTTCGGCATGGGCGCGCGCCAGACGATGAGCGTGGCGCAACGTCTCTACGAGGCAGGTCACATTACCTATATGCGGACCGACGGAATCGACATGGCCCCCGAAGCGGTCCACGCGGCACGGGATGCGATTCGGGACCGCTATGGCGATGATTATGTTCCCGACAGCCCGCGCATGTACAAGAACAAGGCCAAGAACGCGCAGGAAGCCCACGAATGTATCCGCCCGACGGACATGACCCGGGACGCCGCTGCGCTCAAGCTGACCGATGCGGATCAGCGCAGGCTCTATGATCTGATCTGGAAACGGACTTTGTCCTGCCAGATGGCAGCCGCGCGTCTTGAGCGGACCACCGTCGATATCGGCAGCAAGGAGGGGCAGGTCGAACTGCGCGCCACGGGTCAGGTTCTGTTATTTGACGGATTCCTGCGTGTTTACGAGGAAGGCCGGGATGACGCCGTTGTCGATGATGACGACAGGCGCCTGCCACAGGTCGCGGTCGGCGACCGCACAGACAAACGCAGCGTGACCCCGGAACAGCATTTCACCCAACCGCCGCCTCGATATACCGAGGCGACCCTGGTCAAGCGCATGGAAGAGTTGGGGATCGGCCGCCCCTCGACCTATGCCAGCATCGTCACGACGATCCAGGACCGCGGATATGTGCGCAAGGACAAGAACCGGCTGATCCCGGAAGACAAGGGCCGGTTGGTCACCGCCTTTCTGCAGAATTACTTCCGCAAATATGTCGGCTATGATTTCACCGCCGGACTCGAGGACGAGCTGGACCAGGTCAGTGCCGGCGAAACCGACTACAAGACCGTGCTGAACCGCTTCTGGCGCGATTTTTCCGCAGCCATCGCCGAGACCAGCGAATTGCGCATCACAGATGTGCTTGAGAAGATCAACGAGGTACTCGAACCCCACCTGTTCCCGCCCAACGAGGATGGCAGCGATCCGCGCCTGTGCCCGAATTGCGGCGTCGGTCGGCTCAGCATGCGCACCGCGCGTTCGGGCGGTGCGTTCATCGGTTGCTCGAACTACCCGGAATGTCGATATACACGCGCGTTCGGTCCTCCGGGCACCGAAGAGGAAAGCTCGATTCCCCCCGAGGGCAAGCTGCTGGGCGAGGACGCCGGCGACGAGATCCGTGTGTTCAAGGGACGGTTCGGCCCCTATGTACAGCGCGGAGCCGTGACCGAGGACAACAAGAAACCGCCGCGCCAGTCCGTGCCAAAGGACTGGCCGCCGGAAGAGCTTGAGCTCGAACGCGCGCTGATGTTGTTGTCCCTTCCGCGCGAAATCGGACCACATCCCGAGGATGGCGTGATGGTCTGGGCCAATATCGGACGCTATGGGCCCTATCTGAAACATGCCGAGAGCACCTCGCACAGGGGCGGCACCAATGCCAATCTGGAAAGCCTCGACGAGGTGTTCACCGTAGGCATGAACCGCGCGGTACAGCTTCTTGCGGAAAAGGTGGCCAGCCGTGGACGGCGCGGCGGGGCGGCCAAGACGCTGCGCTCGCTCGGTGATCACCCGCAAGAAGGCGGACCCATCGACATCATGGAAGGCAAGTACGGCCCCTATGTGAAATGGGACAAGATCAACGCCACATTGCCCAAGGACGTCGAACCGGACGCGCTGACCCTGGAGCAGGCCGTCGACCTCATTGCCGCCAAGGCCGCAACCAAGGGCAAACGCAAGAAACCTGCGGCCAAGGCAAAGAAAGCGCAGGCCAAGAAATCCGCGAGCAAGAAGAAAACCGTGTCCAGCAAATCAGCGGCAGAGTAAGACGTCAGGCCCTCTTCGGATTGACCCTCCCGCGTTTGTTGACTCTATTGCTGCAGCGCGTCAAAACCGCTGAGACACCGTTTGGAGGGAGTTTTTCATGAAGAAGGTCTATGGCAGCGCATCGGAAGCGCTGGACGGGGTGCTGTTTGACGGCATGCTGATCGCGGCTGGCGGGTTCGGGCTATGCGGTATTCCGGAATTGCTGATTGCGGCGATCCGGGATGCGGGAACCAAGGACCTGACCGTGGCAAGCAACAACGCGGGTGTCGATGATTTCGGCCTGGGTTTGTTGTTGCAAACCCGGCAGGTCAGGAAAATGATCAGCTCTTATGTCGGCGAGAACGCGGAGTTCATGCGGCAGTATCTTTCAGGCGAACTCGAACTCGAATTCAACCCGCAGGGCACATTGGCCGAACGCATGCGGGCGGGTGGCTGTGGTATTCCCGGCTTCTACACCAAGACCGGCGTCGGCACGGTGATCGCCGAGGGCAAGGACGTCAAGGAATTTGACGGCGAAGAGTACATTCTCGAGCGTGGCATCGTCGCGGATCTCGCGATTGTCAAGGCATGGAAAGCGGATGACACCGGCAACCTCGTGTTCCGCAAGAGCGCGCGCAATTTCAATCCGCCGGCTGCGATGTGCGGCAAGATCTGTGTCGCCGAAGTCGAGGAAATCGTACCGCGCGGCAGCCTTGATCCCGATCACATTCACCTGCCGGGCATCTATGTGCACCGCCTGATCCAGGGCGAACACGAAAAACGCATCGAACAACGCACGACGCGCAAGCGGGAGGACGCATGATGGGCTGGGACCGCAACCAGATGGCCGCACGGGCGGCGGAAGAACTCGAAGATGGCATGTATGTGAACCTCGGCATCGGCATTCCGACGCTGGTGGCGAACTATGTCGGCGACAAGGACATCACCCTGCAATCGGAAAACGGCATGCTCGGCATGGGTCCGTTTCCCTTCGAAGGTGAAGAGGATCCCGACCTGATCAACGCGGGCAAGCAGACGATCACGGAACTGGCGCGCACATCGTATTTCGACAGCGCCACCAGCTTTGGCATGATCCGCGGCGGCAAGATCGCGGCAGCGATCCTGGGTGCGATGGAAGTGGCCGAGAACGGTGATCTGGCGAACTGGATGATTCCGGGCAAACTGGTCAAGGGCATGGGCGGCGCGATGGATCTGGTCGCGGGCGTCGGGCGCGTGGTGGTGGTGATGGACCACACCAACAAGCATGGCGACAGCAAGGTCCTGCGCGAATGCACCCTGCCGCTGACCGGCAAGGGCGTGGTCGACCGTATCATCACCAATCTCGGCGTGCTGGACGTGGTCGAGGGCGGTCTCCGGATCGTCGAATGTGCCGACGGCGTCACCGAAGACGAACTCCGCGCCGCGACCCAGGCAACCATTGTCGATTGACCACGTCGTCAAGCGGCATGATGAAAACATCCGCCGGGCAGCGCGCTGCCCGGCTTTTTTATTGTCGAAAATTGCATTTCGACTTTGGCGGCGAACTGCGCAACAGGCGCGACGCGATCAGTTCAGCGTGCGAAACACGCATCCGTCGCTGATCAGTTCGGGCGGGGTCGTGCACAAGCCGCTGGCCACCTGAAACGCCGCGAGAACCTTTGGGACATAGTCGCGTGTTTCCGCGTAGGGCGGCACGCCCGCGTGGGTCATGACCGATCCCTCGCCGGCGTTATATCCGGCCAGCACGAGGATGGGATCGTTGTTGAACTTGCCCATCAGCCAGTCGAGATATTTGACCCCTCCGGCGATGTTCTGCGCTGGAACCATGCTGTCTGTGACGCCAAAGCGCGCAGCGGTATCCGGCATCAACTGCATCAGCCCCTGCGCGCCCGCATGGCTTGTCACCGATGCGCGTCCCGAGGACTCAACCGCGATCACCGCCAGAACCAGAGCCGGCGACACACGGGTGCCGACGGTCGATCTCAAGATCGAGATACCCTGCTCTCTGGCGATCTCCTGCATCGCTTGCAGGCGTGGGGCGGCGATCTTTCCGGAGGTGTTCAGGGTGATCAGCGCCTCTTCCAGACGACCGGGGCGGCTATTGGCAATGTCGGGCGATACCCGATCCCAGAACCAGGTGTATTTTCCAATGGGTTCGACCGGCGCAAGCGGCACACTGGCGGCGGGCACCGGCTTTGCTACGGGTGGCGGCGCAAGGCGTCGCCTCTGCTCGTCCGGGTCGATCTGAATGGTTATGCGCCGCGTGGTGCCCGGTTGAGGCGGCTTGACCCTGCGCGCCGTGAAATCGCTGAACGGGCGCGGCGCGGACCCTGTTGCATCGTCACGCGCGACGGCGGGCACATCGGTCGACAGGTCGGTTTCGGTCGCATCCCGGGACGCATCGCGGAACACAAGACGCTCTGCCCCCGAAAGACTCGGGAACAATAAGGCGACGGCCAACATAGGTGCAATCAGCACAGGCCTGTTCATGTCTCTGTCTCACTGCTCGTGTTTTTTGCGCAGTGTTCCCCCAGTCGGACCGCAAAGCCAGACTTGTTGGCCGGAATCTGTCATTTTTGCCAGATTTGACTCCGATTTGCATCGCATGACACCGCGCACCGGCGGGCGCACAAGCGGCATTAGTTACGGAAATTCAAATATGTGCGCGAGCTATTATCGCAACGTTAACCATCACTCGCGGTTTATCCGTGTTGCCCAATTCATGACATCGCGCATTGGTTAAGTGTTTCTACACAACGGACGACGCGGGCCAGGTGAGAGACGGCCCACCAAACCGTCGCCGCTTGATGTTGCAATGTGAGATCCTTTTGGAGGGACGAAACGATGATCAAACTCTTGAAAAACTTCCGCAAAGACGAAAGTGGCGCCGTGACCGTGGACTGGGTCGTGCTGACCGCAGCCGTCGTGGCGCTGGCTGGCGCGGCCTACACGGCCATTGAAACCGGGTCCGAAACCCTGACCACCAATACCGGCGCGTTCATCACGGCCCAGTCACCGACCACGCAGTAACACAACGCACCCTCGGCCGTTCGATACCCCCGTGGGACAGCCCCCTACAACCGGAGGCAGTTCCCGGGGAGACCCACGAATCGGGCTGGCGCAGGGCAACACCACTCCAGGTTGATGGGAAATTCAGGTGAATTCAGGCACATTGCCCGCAAAGCACGGGGATGATCGATTCGCGGCCAACTCAACCTATGAGACAGATTTTCCGACGACTGCCAGGAGAAAATTCGTAAGAAAACCTGCTAAAAACCCCGAAAAGCATCAAAAAGGTGGATTGTAGTCAAATTGCTGCCTTATTCCGCCTCAATTATTAGAGCAAGTTAAACGAAAAGCCGATCCAGCCGAACTTTTGCACACACGGGTGGGACGGAAACGAACTCTAACAATGATCCTTTGAGGGGACAAAGCCATGATCAGAGTGTTCAACAAGTTCCGCAAGGACGACGATGGTGCCGTCACCGTCGATTGGGTTGTTCTGACCGCAGCAGTCGTTGCGCTCGCCGCCGCCGCATACAGTGCCATTGAAACTGGCACTGACGATCTCAGCACGAGGATTCAGACAGAACTTGATGAGATCACGCCAGATGCCAGTGGCGGCAATTGATCGCTGGCAGCGATATAAAGACTATGTGGGGGCTGCGTCTTTTACGTAAGGCGCGGCCTTTTTCAAAAGGCCCGCCGCAGCAAACCTAGAGGTTTCCATGCGAAACAATCTGAAAACACTCCTTCGGGACCAGAGCGGCGCGGTTACGGTTGACTGGATCGTTCTGACCGCAGCGGTCGTGGCCCTCGCCGCCGTCACCTTTGCATCCCTGCAATCCGAATCCGGCGGGGTAGGCGTCAGCCTTGGCGAATATCTCTCCACACTGCCGGTTGGAGCGAAAGACTAATCCGCTTCGCGGATGGATGTGCATCAGGCCGAATGCATGTTCCATGGCGCTTATTGGTAGCGTTGTTGACACAATCTTTGTAAATCAGGCCGATCATGCATAAATAGGCAGCATCAATAACAAGAGCTATTGGTTCTTGGAGAGGTCACGACGATGCGAGCGATATTCGGTTTGGTTCTGGTTGTCGGCATCGTGCTTGCGGGCGCGGCCGTGATGATGGCCAAGAATTATATCTCGGCCTATCAGGCCGAGTTGCAGAAAGAGCGGCAGGCACATGCAATGATCGTGCCGACCGTAGACGTATTCGTGGCAACCCGCGCGCTCAGATATGGCGAAACACTCGAACGCGATGACGTGCGCAAGGTACGGTGGCCACAGGACGCGATCCCGAAAGGTTCGTTTACCGACATCGCCAAACTCTTCCCGCCCGAGGTGACAGGGAATCGCGTGGTCTTGCGCGCAATCGAGGAAGACGAAGCAATTCTCGCCGCAAAAGTCACCAGACCCGGAGAAGACGCCGGGCTGACCTCGCAATTGTCGCGGGGCATGCGGGCCTTTGCCATCCGGGTTGATGTCGCTTCCGGCGTGTCCGGTTTCCTGCGACCGGGCGACCGGGTCGATGTCTATTGGACCGGCAGCGTTAGCGGCGCCATCGAAGGCGTTCGCGGGGACGTGACCCGCCTGATCGAGGCCAATGTCCCCCTGATTGCCGTCGATCAGACGGCGAGCGGCGATCTTGACGGCGCAACCATCGCCCGCACCGTCACCGTTGCCGCCCGGCCCGAACAGGTGGCCGCCCTCGCACAGGCGCAATCCACCGGCAGGTTGTCCCTGTCGCTGGTGGGTGCGCGCGACGACACGATTGCATCGGCCATCGAGGTCGATCAACGCTCTCTCCTGGGGCTTGGCGCCATCGAGGCCGCCCCGCAGCAGATCGAGGAAAAGGTCTGTACCATCCGCACACGACGTGGGGCCGAGGTCTTCGACATCCCGATCCCCTGCACAAACTAGAGCGTTTGCAACGCTTTAGAACGCCGCCGAACCTGTGTATGCGCGCCGCGATTGTGGCTTTGTTGCCCTAACTCCACATTCGTATGTCTGCGGAAACCATTGATTCTTGAAATAAAATGGGAACTGACGCAGAGTGTTGCAAAATTCGGGCAACAAGACCCGGCAATGAGGCGTGATCGGAGAGGCGGGTCACATGAAATTCGAAGAGTTCCTGAAGGCGGCGGTCTTGGGGGTCGCGTTGACCTGCACGGCCCTGAGCGCGCCGCTCGGCGCCGAGGCATTGACCGTTGTCAAGACCGGCTCCGAAAGCACGCTCGACATCCCGATGAACCGCGCCATAGTCGTCGAAAGCGAGGTTCCTTTTGCCGAACTCAGCATCGCGAATCCCGGCATTGCCGATATTTCGTCGCTTTCGGACAGGACAATCTATGTCCTGGGGAAATCCCCCGGATTGACCACCCTGACGCTGCTGGATGCGACCGGACGCCTGATCACCAACGTCAATGTCAGGGTTGCGGCGGATGTGACCGAGTTCAAGGAACGGCTCCGTCAGATCCTGCCCGGCGAAAAGATCGAGGTGCGCACAGCCAATGACGGCATCGTTCTGTCGGGCGTCGTGTCGAGTTCTGCCCGTCTGCAGCGCGCGCTCGATCTTGCAGAACGGTACGCGCCGGAACGGGTCTCGAACCTGATGAGTGTCGGCGGCGTTCAGCAGGTTATGCTCAAGGTGCGGTTTGCCGAAATGCAGCGTTCGGTCTCGAAATCCCTGAGTTCATCTCTGGGCTTCAACGGATCCATTTTCGGCGGTGACACCGGCCTGAACGGCGGCACCGGCACCTTGAACAACCAGGGCGCACTCATCAATTCGAGTGCAGGCAACATTCCTTTCGCGAATGAAAACACAGGGGCGGTCTTGTTCGGCTTCAACGCCGGATCCGTGCAGGTCGGGCTGCTGATCGAAGCACTGGAACAGAAGGGTGTTGTCCGCACCCTGGCCGAACCCAACCTCAGCGCGCTGTCCGGTCAGGAAGCCAAGTTTCTCGCCGGGGGCGAGTTCCCGATCCCGGTGGCACAGCGCGACGGTCTTTTTTCGGTCGAATACAAAGCCTTCGGGATCGAGTTGAACTTTGTACCACGCGTCGTGGACCAGGGTGTCATCAATCTCGAACTGATGGCGGCCGTGTCCGATATCGACCCGACCCAGGGCGCGAACATCAACGATCTCACCGTCCCGGCATTTTCCCGTCGCGAGACGTCGACCACTGTCGAAATGCGCGACGGCGAGAGCTTTGCAATCGCCGGTTTGATCGAGGACGAATTTCTCGACAACGCGGCGCAGATGCCCTGGCTGGGTGACGTACCCGTGCTCGGTGCCCTGTTCCGCAGCGCGGAATACGAACGAAAACAGACGGAGCTCGTGATCATCGTGACGGCACATCTCGTTTCTCCGACACTGGGCGAGGCGCTGGCATTGCCCACCGATCGGATCACGCCGCCGAGCGAAAGCGATCTGTTCCTGTTCGGCAAGATGAGCAAAGAACTGCGGGGATCGACACAGGGCGCGCAAGAGGTCGCAAAGCAGGATTTCAGCGGCTCCTACGGCTATGTGATGGACTAGGCGGAGAGACGGGATGAAGAGAGAACTGATCCTTGCGACCGGCCTGGCCATCGCCCTGGCGGGGTGCGAGGAAACCGCTGGCGACTTTGTCACCACCACGGATTTCGGCAATGCAACCGAGAACAACGCGCTGGTCATGCGAGGGGTGCGCAGCTATGCTGTCGCTCTGGGCCAGAGGTTCGCGCGAGACGTCCCGACGACCGTGAATTTCGCCTTCAACAGCGACGTTCTGGACGCATCGGCACGTCAAATCCTCGATCGGCAGGCAGACTGGATCCGGCAATTCCCGGAAGTGCGCTTCAACGTCTACGGATATACCGATCTGGTCGGTTCTCCGTCCTACAACTACGGTCTCGGGGAACGCCGCGCCCGCGCGGTCGTGCGGTATCTGTCAACCCGCGGCATCAGCACATCGCGCCTGCAGGCACTTGTCTCCTATGGTGAAACGCGCCCGGTGATCGATTCTCCGGACCCTGAGCGCGCCAACCGGCGCAGCGTCACCGAGGTGAGCGGATTTCTCGAGCGCCATCCAACGGTTCTGGATGGCAAATATGCCGAAATCATCTATCGTGATTATGTCGAGAGTGCGCGGCCCGTCGACGGTCTGACCCGTCGTAGCAACACAGAAGGCTTTGGCGACGTACAATAGTCCGATTTTTGATGAATCGTGTCCCAATTTCAGACAATTGGGTTTATTTAGTCTAACTCTCGCCTAGATTATCGGCAATATTCATAATCATCAGGAGAGGTGCGTCCAGTTGTGGGCGCGCGTTGGTGACGGTGGGGCGAGACGATCGGGGCATCCCGGCAAAGTGCACCGATTCCGCTTGCCAAATAAGGGCCACGAGGATCACGGCAATGAGCAGTCGACTGCCACACAGCGAAAGCAACCCCATCGTGGCCTGCACGGTCAGCCGGGATGTACAGAATTTCGACCTGCTGATCGAAGACATGGAAGCCGCGCTCGGAGAAAGCTGGGGCGATCTTGGGTTTGCCGAAGCGTTGACCTTTCTCGACCAACCGGACGCCAGGGCGCTTGATTTCCTGGCGATCGCGCTGGATGCGCGGGACGAAGACAATATTGCCCTTGTTGGAGAAATCATCACGCAGGCCAAGGCGCAACAGATCGGCGTGATCCTGATCGCCGAAGATGTCTCTCCCGCATCGCTGCACAGGATGTTAAGGCAGGGCGCCGATGAATTTGTCCCCTACCCGCTTCCGGAAAACGAATTGCAATCCGCGATTGACCGGCTGCACGCGCCGCCGCCGCAGGCGGAGTCTTCGCGCCATCAAAAAATGCACCTGCAATCGGGCACTTCACGCGAGGGCGCGGTGATCGTCGTTCATGGTCTTGCCGGCGGCGTCGGAGCGACCACGCTGGCGGTGAACCTGGCCTGGGAATTGGCAACAACCGGTGGTGAAGACGCGCCCAGCGTCTGCCTGCTCGACCTGGACCTGCAATTCGGAAGCATCGGAACCTATCTCGACCTGCCGCGGCGCGAAGCCATCCTCGAAATGCTGACCGACACAGAGAACATGGACGAAGAGGTGTTCGGTTACGCCCTGCAGAGTTTTGAAGACAAGTTGCAGGTGCTGACCGCGCCCTCGGATATCGTGCCACTCGACATTGTCTCGAACGAAGATGTCGAACGGGTGATTTCTCTTGCGCGCAGCCATTTCGACTATGTGATCATAGACATGCCCACGACGCTCGTTCAATGGACCGAAACCGTGTTGCAGGCTGCGCATGTCTATTTCGCGCTGATCGAACTCGACATGCGCTCGGCCCAGAATGCCCTGCGGATGAAACGGGCCTTGCAGTCCGAAGATCTCCCCCTGCAGAAACTCCGCTTTGCGCTGAACCGTGCCCCGAAATTCACCGACCTGTCCGGCAAGGGGCGGGTCAAGCGGATGGCCGAAAGCCTGAGCATTTCGATTGACCTGCAACTTCCCGAGGGTGGCAAGCAGGTCACGCAATGCGGCGACCACGGGCATCCGATGGCGATGTCCGCCGCCAAGAACCCGCTGCGCAAGGAAATCGCCAAACTCGCGCAATCGCTGCACCAGCTCGGCCAGGCCGAGGCCGAAGCGGCGTAACATCCCGGAGGACTTGTTCATATGTTTTCCAAATACAAGAAGCCCAACGCCGCCAAGAAAGCTGCAAAGCCCACCGCGAAGATCACCAACCTCGCTGAGGTGAAACCCGAGTCCGCCACCCCGGCCCGCCAGCCGAGCGTATCGCTGCGCCGTCCGATGCCGCTCAAACCGGACGAGGCCGGAATTCCGGACAAGGATCGCAAACGCAAGGAACGGCTGGGCGAAATCAAGATCGAACTGCACCGCTCTCTCCTTGATAACCTCAACCTCGCGGCACTGGACAGGGCGAGCGAAACCGAGCTGCGAAACGAAATCGGAAGCATTGCCGGCGAAATCCTCGAAGAGCAGGGGATCGTGCTGAATCGCGAAGATCGGCAGACCCTCAACAAGGAGCTTTATGACGAAGTGCGCGGGCTGGGTCCGCTCGAAGCGCTGCTGCAGGACGACTCGATCAATGATATTCTCGTCAATGGACCGCAGCAGGTCTTTGTCGAACGCAATGGCCGGCTCGAACTCAGCGAGGTCACCTTCAAGGACGAACGTCACCTGCTGCGGATCATCGACAAGATCGTCAGCGCCGTGGGTCGCCGCGTGGATGAATCCAACCCCTATGTCGATGCCCGGCTTGCCGATGGATCGCGCTTCAACGCCATGGTGCCACCGATCGCCGTGGACGGGAGCCTCGTATCGATCCGCAAGTTTCGCAAGGACAAGCTCGGAATCGACGACCTGGTGAATTACGGTGCCTTTTCCGAGGAAATGGCCGCCTATCTGCAAGCGGCGGTGGCGACACGCCTGAACGTCATCGTTTCTGGCGGCACCGGGTCTGGTAAAACCACGACACTCAACGCGTTGTCCTCGTTCATCGACAATGGCGAACGCATCCTCACGATCGAGGATACCGCCGAACTGCAACTGCAACAGACCCATGTGGGCCGGATGGAAAGCCGACCACCCAATGTCGAGGGAAAGGGCGAAGTCAGCCCGCGCGACTGTCTGAAAAACGCGTTGCGGATGCGCCCGGACCGGATCATCGTCGGCGAGACGCGCGGCGAAGAGGTCATCGACATGTTGCAGGCGATGAACACGGGCCATGACGGCTCGATGACGACGATTCACGCGAACAGTGCGCGCGACGGGATCAGCCGGCTTGAAAACATGATCGCCATGGCGGGCATTGAAATGCCACTCAAGGCGATGCGCAGCCAGATCTCCTCGGCGGTCAATCTGATCGTGCAGGTGTCGCGCCTGCAGGACGGAAGCCGCCGGATGACTTCGATCACCGAGATTACCGGGATGGAGGGCGATGTCATCTCGATGCAGGAGATTTTCCGCTATCAGCGTGTCGGCCTTACACCCGACAACAAGATCGTCGGCCGTTTCACCGCGACCGGAGTACGCAGCCATTTCTCCGAGCGTTTCCGCATGTGGGGATACGATCTGCCGGCGGCGATATACGAGCCTACAGTGGTGGAAAGCTTCTGATGCAGATCAGCCCGGAACCGATCATATACGGACTGATCTTCATCGGTGTTCTGGTGCTGGTCGAGGGCATCTACCTTGTTGCCTTTGGCAAATCGATCAGCCTGAACAACAAGGTCAACCGCCGGCTCGAAATGCTGGACAAGGGGGCCGGGCGGGAACAGGTGCTGGAACAGCTGCGCAAGGAAATGCGCCAGCACATGAGGTCGCGCTCGATCCCGCTTTATTCGCTGCTCGCGGACAAGGCGCAGAAGGCGGCGATTGCCTTTACCCCCAGACAGCTGGTCATGATCATGGCCGCGCTCGCCACCGTCGCCTTTATCGGTCTCAGCCTGGTAACAGCGGCGGAACTCGGGGTACGGATCGTGGCGTCGGCTGTGATCGGCGTGGGGGCTGTCTATGTCTGGATCAATTCCAAGGCCCGCAAGCGCCTCAGCATGATCGAGGAGCAACTGCCGGACGCCGTGGAACTCATCGTGCGCAGCCTGCGTGTCGGACATCCGTTTTCGTCGGCGATTGCCATTGTTTCTCAGGAAGCCGAAGACCCCCTGGCGACCGAATTCGGGATCATCGCCGACGAAAACGCCTATGGCCGCGACATCGGTGAAGCACTCAAGGAAATGGCGGAACGGCTCGACATGCAGGATCTGCGCTTTCTGTCGGTGGCGGTTTCGATCCAGCAGCAATCCGGGGGAAACCTGGCCGAGATCCTGGCCGGGTTGGCAAAGGTGATCCGTGCGCGTTTCCGGCTGTTTCGGCGGGTGAATGCCATCACCGCCGAGGCCAAATGGTCCGGCAAGTTCCTGTCCGCTTTCCCGGTTTTCTGCCTGATTGCCATCACGCTGAAAGATCCGCATTATTATGATCAGGTTCTGGACCATCCCTGGTTCATACCTGCCTGTTTTCTGGTCGCCATATTGCTGATCGCGAACCTGATCGTGATGCGCATCCTGACCGATATCAAGGTTTAGCGAGGAACCGATGGAGTTCATTGCCGAAATCAAGACACTGTTCACCGACTCGCTTGGTGATTTCGGTCCGGTGATCGTGATCGGTGTACTTGGACTGTTCATGATCCTGCTGGCGGTCTCCCTGATCCTGAACCAGCCGGAAGACCCGCTCAAAAAACTCAAGCGCGCCAATACGCCCGAAAAACGCAGCACGCCGCAAAAGGAGCGGCTGCGCCAGCGCGGACGCAATGTGCAACTCGACAAGTTCGCGACATTTCTCGAACCCAAGAACCAGGCCGAATTATCCGCCGTACAACTGAAGCTGCGACAGGCCGGCTATCAATCCAAGGACGCGGTGCGCATCTATCACTTTGCCCAGTTTGCCCTTGGCATTTTCGGTCTCATCCTCGGGACCGCCTATGTGATCCTGCTGACATCCCAGGGGCAGGTCGTCGAAAACCAGCGCATGATCCTCTATGTTCTGGGGCCCGGCGGTGCGGGCTATCTGCTGCCCAAATACTGGGTCACGCGGCGCGTCCAGACCCGGAAGGAAGCCATCGAGCGCGCCTTTCCCGATGCGCTGGACATGATGCTGGTCTGCGTCGAGGCGGGCCAGTCACTCGATCAATCCATCGTAAGGGTTGCCGCAGAGCTGCACGCCTCCTACCCGGAACTGGCCGAGGAATTCGAGATCGTCGCCTACGAGATGAAGGCCGGCAAGGAAAAAACAGCGGTTCTGCGGGATCTTGGAACGCGCTGCGGCGTGCAGGATGTCTCCTGTTTCGTCACTGTGCTGATTCAGTCGGCCTCGTTCGGTACGTCGATCGCCGAAGCGCTGCGGGTCTATGCCAGCGAAATGCGCGACAAGCGCGTGATGCGCGCCGAAGAAGCCGCCAACAAGCTGCCCACCAAGATGACACTGGCAACGATGACCCTGACGGTGCCGCCGCTGTTGATCATTCTGGTTGGCCCATCGGCGCAGGGCATCGCCAACCTTGGTAACATGGGCAAGTAGCGTATGGGATCGCTGCGCGCGCGGGCCGGCGCAATGCCGCACAGGTTGGTTCTCGCAATTGCGACCAGCCTGGGCATCTCGGCCTGTGACACGTTCAGGGAACCCGATACGCCCGCGGGTGTGGATGCGCCGGGTGTCGATCTGAGAAAAGAGGCGGCTGACGGGTTGGAAGTGGGCAACCGGTTGCTGGCGGCGTCCGAGTACGAGCTTGCAATCGATGCCTTTACCCGCGCGGCGCTGAAACGCGGGCTGACTCCCGAAATTCTGAACGGCATGGGAACCGCCAACCTCGGACTTGGCCGGCTGGGGCAATCCGAGGAATTGCTCCGCCGCGCGGTCGAGGCGGCGCCGGACTGGCCCGAGGCTTGGAACAATCTCGGCGTGGTTCTTCTCGAACGGGGCGAGATCGGAGAAGCAGAGCAGGTCTTTCGCAAGGCCTATGCGCTGGACAATGGCGAAAGTGACGCAATCCGCGACAATCTGCGCTTAGCCCTCGCAAAAACCGAAAATTTCGGTCATACTGAGCCGCAAAACCAGGAATATAAAGTGGTGCGGCGGGGCAGCAGCGAATATCTGATCCGCAAGACACCATGACAGAGGCATAAGAGCAGTAAAGGACGCAACCAATGCGCCACCTCACCCTGATTCCGGCCGCACTTGTCATGAGTTTGGCCGTTTCCGCTTGCGCGAAAAAGCCGGACGAGACCGTTGAGCGCGCTTTTCAAGAGGTCAATGTGGTCGATGAAAACGACCTGAACGATGTCATGCTGACCGTCGCGGATCCGAATGAAGCGGTGACATATTTTACCCGCAGTCTCAAGCAATCCCCAAACCGGATCGACCTGCAACGCGGGCTTGCCCTGTCGCTGATACGGGCCAAGCGAAACGTCGAAGGCGTCGCCGCGTGGAAAAAAGTCGTCGGCATGAGCGGGGCAACGTCAGAAGACAAGGTCGCCCTCGCCGATGCCCAGATCCGCGTGGGCGAATGGGCCGCCGCCGAAAAGACACTCGACAGCGTTCCACCCACCTATGAAACCTTCAGGCGCTACCGGCTGGAAGGCATGGTGGCCGATGCCAACAAGGAATGGAACAAGGCTGACAGCTATTACGAAACCGCACTTGGCCTGACCACCAAGCCGGCAGGCGTGATGAACAACTGGGGGTATTCCAAGCTTTCGCGCGGTGATTTCGCCGGGGCCGAACGTCTGTTTGGTCAGGCGATCCGGCAGGATCCCGGCCTGTTCACCGCCAAGAACAACCTCGTTCTCGCGCGGGGTGCGCAGCGGAACTATTCGTTGCCCGTCATACCGATGGATCAGGTCGAGCGCGCCGAACTGCTGCACACCATGGCATTGACCGCGATCAAGCAGGGTGACGTGCAAACCGGCGAAGCGCTGTTGCGCGAGGCAATCGACACGCATCCGCAGCATTTCGAAGAGGCCGCCAGGTCCCTGCGTGCCATCGAAAACGGCTAGGCCGGATGTCGGTATCCGCCGAAGCAGCACTCTGGTTCCTGCCCTTTGTCCTTCCGATCTGCTTTTTCGTGGCGCTCTCGGACCTGCGGGACATGCGCATCCCCAACCAGGCGGTTCTGTTGCTCGTCGTGGTCTTTCTCGTTGTCGGGCTCTTCGTCCTGCCGCTTGCGACCTATGGAACCCGCCTGCTGCAGCTTGGCGTCGTTCTGATCATCGGCATCGTGCTCAACGCCGCCGGTGCCGTCGGGGCCGGCGACGCCAAATTCGCGGCGGCAGCCGCACCCTATATCGCGATCGGGGATCTGCGTCTGGTCATCGCGATCTTTGCCGCCAATCTTCTCGCGGCCTTCACGACCCATCGGCTCGTCAAATTCACGCCGCTGCGCCGCATCGCGCCAACCTGGAAAAGCTGGGACGCCGGCGGGAAGTTCCCCATGGGCCTGTCACTGGCCGGAACATTGGCGATCTACCTGATCCTTGGGGCATTGATCGGCAGCTGACGCCCCTTTCCGCCCCTGACACTACACTTTGGGACGCCGCATTCTTGCCAGAAACAATCACTAGTAGTGCTGTCATCACTGGTTTCACCCTTCGATACAGGCCGAGCAGATGAACACGCAGGCAAACGCTGTCTCCGCACCCCCCAGCCCGACCACCATAGATGACATGCGCCTGCCGCTGGTGATGATGCGGGACATCCTGCTCAAGACCGTCTTTCGCAAGACCATTGAAACGGTCACGGAAATCGCGGCGGCCATCTGCCTGCCCATGCAGACGACGCAGGAACTGATCGATCTTGCACGCGAACAGCGTTTGCTCGAAGCGACCGGCACGCTCAATGCCAATAACGGCAATGAAATGGGATACCGGCTTACCGATGCGGGAAAATCGCGGGCACTGGATGCGCTGTCGCAATCCGAGTATTTCGGCGCGATGCCGGTGCCGCTGGCCGTCTATCGCGAACAGGTTGCGCGCCAGTCGATCCGCAACATCCGGATCACCCGCGAACAACTGACCGGCGCGATGAAGGATCTGATCCTGCCCGATGCGCTGCTCGATCATCTCGGTCCCGCAGTCAGCGCGGGCCGTTCGATTCTGATGTATGGTCCGCCCGGCAACGGAAAATCGTCAATCGCAAACGGCATCCGCAAAACTCTGGGTCATCGCATCTATGTTCCGCGCGCCATCGAATATTCCGGGCAGGTCATCACCGTCTACGATCCGATCGTACACACCGCCGTGGATGACATACCGGACGACCCGAATGCCTTGCGCCGAACCCGGCGGTTTGACACACGCTATGTCTGTTGCGAGCGGCCCACTGTGGTGACGGGCGGGGAACTGTCGCTCAAGATGCTGGACCTTGTCTATAATCCGACCGCACGGACCTATCAGGCGCCGCTGCAACTGAAATCGACGGGTGGTATCTTTATTATCGACGATCTCGGCCGGCAGGAGGAGTCGCCACAGGCGCTGATCAACCGCTGGATCGTGCCGCTTGAGGAAGGCAAGGATATTCTCGGGCTGCAATCAGGAGAGAAATTCGAAGTCCCGTTCGATACTCTGCTGATCTTTTCGACAAACTTTCACCCGAACGAGATTTTCGATCAGGCGGCGCTGCGGCGGATTTTCTTCAAGATCAAGATAGACGGACCGAGCAAAGAGAACTTTCTCAGGATTTTCGCGCTCGTCGCACGCAATAAGGGGATGCCGCTGGACGAGGCCGCGCTGGTTCACCTGCTGAAGGTCAAATATCCGACCATCGGCAATATCTATGCAAATTATCAACCGGTCTTCCTGATCGATCAGATGATCGCCATCTGTGAATTCGAAGGCATCCCGTATCGGATGAGCCCCGAGCTCATCGACCGGGCCTGGGCCAACATGTTCGTGCGCGACGAAAATATCGTCAGATAAGAGCTCGCGCGTGACGAAGGCTGGTCCTCGTGCGGCACCGCGCTAGACTGTCGATCATGACACTTCCACCACAGCTTCAGGCATGGTTCGACGGCAAGGGCTGGTCGCCACATCCGCACCAACTCGCCATGCTGGACCGCGCCGATGCGCCCGCGACCCTGTTGATTGCCCCCACCGGCGGCGGCAAGACATTGGCCGGTTTCCTGCCCACGCTCGCGGATCTGGCCAATGACGCCCATGAGGGTCTTCACACGCTCTATGTCAGCCCGCTCAAGGCACTGGCAGCGGATATCAAACGCAATCTGCGCACGCCGGTCGACGAGATCGGGCTGGATATCCGGATCGAGGATCGCACCGGAGATACCTCGGCCACGCAAAAGCGACGCCAGCGTGTCGACCCGCCCCACATCCTGCTGACCACCCCCGAGAGCCTCGCTTTGATGATCTCGTACGAGGACGCGCCACGCATCTTCAACGGATTGAAACGCATCGTGGTGGATGAAGTCCATGCCCTTGCCGAGAGCAAGCGCGGCGATCAACTGATGCTTGCCCTCGCGCGGATCAATGCGCTTTGCCCGGATCTGCGCCGCGTGGGCCTGTCGGCCACGGTCGATGATCCCGCCGCCATCGCGCGTCTGCTCGCGCGTCACCCCGACCGCTGCGACATTCTCGTCGCCGACCCCGGCCCGGCGCCCGACATTGCCATGCTCGAAACAAGCGAAGAGCCGCCCTGGGCAGGCGGCGGTGCAGCCTATGCGATCCCCGCCGTGATGGAGCAAGTCCGGCAGCACAAGACCACGCTGATTTTTCACAACACGCGCGCGCAGGCCGAGATTTTCTTTCACAATCTTTGGCTCGCAAATCCCGACGGCCTGCCCATCGGCATTCATCATGGCAGCCTTGACCGGCAGCAACGCCAACGTGTCGAGGCGGCCATGGTACGCGGAGAATTGCGGGCCATCGTCTGCACCGGAAGCCTTGATCTGGGAATAGACTGGGGCGATGTGGACCTTGTGATCCAGATCGGTGCCCCCAAGAACGTCAAGCGGCTGGTGCAGCGCATCGGCCGAGCCAATCATCAGTACAATGCCCCCTCCAAGGCGCTGCTGGTCCCCGCGAACCGGTTCGAAGTGGTCGAGTGTATCGCCGCGCTCCAGGCCGTGCAGGAAGGCGATCTGGATGGTGAACCGCGCGGGCCGGGTCCGTTGGACGTGCTTTGCCAGCATATTCTGATCACGGCCTGTTCCGGGCCGTTCCATGCCGACGACCTCTATGCAGAAGTCACGACCGCGGGCGCCTATGCCGATCTGTCCCGCGCCGATTTTGATCGCTGTCTCGAATTCGCGGCCACCGGAGGATATGCGCTGCGTGCCTATGATCGCTGGCAACGCCTGTTGCAACGCGCGGACGGACGGTGGCAATTGCGCGACCCCCGTGCCAGCCGGGACATACGCATGAACATCGGTACCATCCAGGACAGCGACACGGTCAAGGTCCGGCTCAGGCGCAATCGCGGTGGCAAACCGCTGGGCGAAGTCGAAGAGGGGTTCGCGGCCACCCTGTCCACGGGCGATACCTTTCTCATCGGCGGGCAGATCGTGCGCTTTGAAGGGTTGCGGGAGATGACGGTCGAAGTGTCTCGCGACGCCGCGCGCAAACCGCGCATCGCCACCTTTTCGGGCACCAAATTCGCCACCTCTACACAGCTGAGCGCCCGCATCCTCGCGCTGCTGCAGCAACCGGACTGGCCCGGCTTGCCTGCCCACACGGCAGAATGGCTGAACCTGCAACGCGAGAAAAGCCGGCTACCCGAATTCGGGCGGCTACTGATCGAGAGTTTTCCCCATGACGGGCGCGAGCATTGCTGTGTCTACGGGTTTGCCGGGCGCAACGCGCAACAGACACTGGGCCTGTTGTTGACGAAACAAATGGAAGAGGCCGGGCTCGATCCGCTGGGTTTCGTCGCCACCGATTACGCGACGCTGATCTGGGGGCTGGAACCACTGCGGGATCCCGAAATTCTCTTTGATCGCGATACCTTGCGCAACGGGCTGGCCAACTGGCTGGCGGGAAATGCCGTCATGAAACGCACGTTTCGCGCCAGCGCCACGATTGCCGGCCTCATTCAGCGCAACACGCCGCAGGCACGCAAGACCGGCAGACAGGCGACCTTTTCATCTGACATTCTCTATGACACGTTGCAGAAATACGATCCCGATCACCTGATGCTGGACATCACCCGCAGCGAAGCGCAGCGCGGGTTGGTGGATTTCGGCCGCATCGAGGAGCTTCTGGATCGCGTGGGCGACAGGCTGGACCTGCTGCGGCTGGATCGTGTCACGCCGCTTGCGGCTCCATTGCTTCTCGAAGTGGGCAAGGTGCCGATCAAGGGTGCCGCCGAAGAACGACTTTTGGCCGAGGAAACCCGGCGGCTGATGCAGGAAGCGGGGCTTGCGGAACTCTGAGCAATCCGCGAACCAGCACCGAAACAGGTCACCGCGGACCATCTGTACCGATGTGAAAAGCGATGTTTCAAACCAAGGAAGAAACGCGATAGACCCGGCTTCATGAATGGGTATGTCTTTACATTTTCCGGTGCCGAGCTGGTCGCCCTGGGGTCCGGCGCGCTCTGGTGGCGGGATCACGGGTTGCTCTGCGTATCCGATCTGCATCTGGGCAAGTCCGAACGTATCGCGCGGCGTGGGGGCGTATCGCTCCCGCCCTATGACACCCGTGCGACGCTTGATAGGTTGGCGGCGGATCTGGACTCCTGCAATCCGGCAACCGTGGCCTGTATCGGTGACAGCTTTGACGATCTGGAGTCCGCAGATGCCCTCCCCGAATACGAGCGGCTCTGGATCGCGCGCCTGCAAGCGGGTCGCGAATGGATCTGGATCGAAGGTAACCACGATCCCGGCCCCGTCGCGTTGGGCGGTGCCCATCATGCGATATTGCGGGTCGGGCCGCTGACCTTCCGGCATATTGCCGATCCTGCCGCGCAGGCCGAAGTGTCTGGCCATTATCATCCCAAGGTCCAGCTGCGTCTGCGCGGGCGTACCATCGCACGTCCGGCCTTTCTGGTGGATCGCGATCGCATTATCCTTCCCGCCTACGGAGTTTATACGGGCGGGCTTCGCAGCGATGCGGGGGCGCTTTGCAGTCTCATGCGGCCGGACGCGATTGCCCTTGTCACGGGATCGTCGGTGTACCCGGTTCCGATGCCGCGCAATGCCTGAAGCGTGTCACATTGCTTTCGCAGCCATATCTGCTTCAATCACTCGGTAGCGTCATTTGGGTCGGATCAGAGTTTGAGCACACCTGCTTCTTCCAATGCGGGCCTGTATTTGCGGCTGACCGGCACCTGATCTCCGTTGGTCAGCTTGAGATAAATCTTGCTGCCATCGCGCCCCACCCCGATGACCGCATCCTGCACCACCCAGTGTGACCGATGCGTGGTAAATCCGATAACAGTATCCATCTCATCGATCGCATCCGCGAATCGCATGCGGATGGTCTCGACCCCGCTCGCCGAAATGACATCGACAAAGTGATCCCGGACGAAAAGCCGAAGGATCGGCCCCTCGAACCCCGGCGACAAGCGACGCGCCAACCGGGGTCCTTCAGGTGGGTCTTCGGTCGTCTTGGGAAAATAGCCGACCGCCTCAAACCCCGGAATGATCCGCCGCAGGACACAGATGCTCAGCGTGATCGCGGCAATGTCATAGCTCATGTCGAGGAGCGAGGGGGCAAGCAACGGATTGCGAAACGCCAGGTTCCGGGTGAGGAACCAGAGCGGCGGCGAGAAAAAGGCTACCATCAGGCAGATCATCAACACATCCTGCAAAATCGGATGCGCGTCCTGCGCGCAATACCGCGTCAGCCGGCGACAGACGCGTCCGATCAGGATGGACGCCACCGATACGCATGACCAGTAAAGCAACCGCTCCGGAAACGAATGGGTCTCATAGGTGCCAAAAGGCCCCATGATCGCCCCGAGGAACGATACAAGCATCAATATCGAGATATTGAACCGACTGGTCAGCGGCCGCCAGAAATCTTTAAATAATGTAAACATCTACGACTGGGGCACTGTCCAAAATACTCGGTAAAACAATGGCATCTTAAAAAATGTGCCCGGTGAGGTCATGGGGCAAATCGATCCGGTATTCCCCTTTGAACATCAAGTAGCGGGGAGTTTAAGTAGTGCAAGAGACGAGCGCAAAGAAATCCCGCACATTCTGGCGAAAACGTGAGCGAATGTGCGACACCGTGTTGCCCGGCGAATTTTCGGGGAAAAGCCGATCTGTCCCGAACGTTGCGACAATTGGCCAATCACGGAGACCAGGGCGGTTGCGTCGGAACGAACAGGCGCATTCTGTCGCCCCGTGACAACGATCCGGGATGCTCGACCCAGGCCGTCACTCCCCGTCGCCCCGCCGCCGCAGGTTTGAACGCCTTTCCAAACCCGGGATGTTCCCGTTCGATTTCGCGTCCGGGCAGGACACAGGGTAGATTCTCCATATCGACCGTCAGCGTCAGCCCCGACGTGCTTTGCAGCCGCGACGATGGTGGCACATGGCTGAGGTCCGGAATGCCGCGAAGGACGATCGACGCACCGAGCCAGGCAGGGTCAAACCGGTCCAGCCCCATCCTTTCCGCAATCGTATCCAGATCTTCCTGTGCCAGGATCGAGACCTGCCGCACGTTCCTGATCCGGGTTCCCTTGGCATAGAGCATGGTGACCCGCACACAGGACGCACGCGTCTCGCCATAGTGATGCTCGCCCCTGGCACCGCCCATGTCAAAATCCAGCGCCGGGCGCGGCTCCGCATGGATGCGGTCACTCGCGATGCCCTCCGGAACCAGTCCGAGCCAGGTCACTTCGCCCTCATAGGCCGCTTCTTTCATCGTGCTCACTGCGGGATCCTCCTGATCGGTGGGCGCATTTTGCAGAATGCCGGGACCGGTACAAGATATGGCGACGGCAAAACGAAAACACCCGGAACGCAGAGGCCGATCCGGGTGTTCTATCGTTTTCTTCAGGGGGAGCCGTCAGGCGCTAGGCTCTGGCTCAAGTCCGCCCTCAGGAGGCGTTTTCTTGGGCTTGGTCTTGGGGATCGCCGTGACGCTGGGCGCGTTGCCCTCGTCGGCGGCATCGTCACCATCATCACCCGGTTGTGGTGGATCGCCGGCCATGACGCGCTTGATCTCGTCACCTGTCAGGGTCTCATACTCCAGCAAACCCTGTGCGAGCCGTTCCCACTCTTCGTTCTTTTCCTGAAGGATGGAATAGGCACGCTGATAGGCATCCTCGATAAAGCGTTTGACCTCTTCTTCGATCAATTCCTTGGTGTGCGCCGAGACCGAGAAGCCGGGCGTCTGACCGGAATAGCCCTCATGCGCCTCGGCGTAGTCGATATTGCCGACCTTTTCGGACATGCCCCACCGCAGGACCATGGCCCGCGCCAACGCACTCGCCTGCTGGATATCACCAGCCGGACCGTTGGACACGGCATCTTCGCCCCATTTGAGTATCTCGGCCGCCTTGCCCGCCATCGTCATCGCGAGTTTCTGTTCGCATTCGGACTTGTGCCAGTTCAGCCGGTCGATTTCCGGCAGGCTCACCACCATGCCCAATGCGCCGCCACGCGGGATGATCGTTGCCTTGTAGACAGGGTCGCATTCGGGAAGCGCCATTCCGACCACGGCATGACCGGCTTCGTGATAGGCGGTCTTTTCCTTCTGCTCAGCGGTCAGAACCATGCTGCGGCGCTCGGCCCCCATCATGACCTTGTCCTTGGCATTTTCGAAATCTTCCATCGTGACGAACCGCCGCCCGACACGCGCGGCCATCAGCGCCGCTTCGTTCACGAGGTTTGCAAGATCGGCCCCCGAGAAACCGGGCGTGCCGCGCGCGATGATCCGCAGGTCGACATCAGGGCCAAGCGGGGTCTTGCGGGCATGAACACCCAGGATTTTCTCGCGACCCTTGATATCCGGATTGCCCACCGTGACCTGGCGGTCAAACCGTCCGGGGCGCAGCAACGCAGGGTCCAGCACATCCTTGCGGTTGGTGGCCGCCAGGATGATCACACCCTCGTTCGCCTCGAACCCGTCCATTTCGACCAAAAGCTGGTTCAGCGTCTGTTCACGCTCGTCATTGCCGCCGCCATAGCCGGCACCACGATGACGACCCACGGCGTCGATCTCGTCGATAAAGACGATACAGGGGGCATTCTTTTTGGCCTGTTCGAACATGTCGCGAACGCGGGACGCACCCACACCGACGAACATCTCAACGAAATCGGAGCCCGAGATGGTAAAGAACGGCACGCCCGCCTCGCCGGCAATCGCCCGCGCCAGCAGCGTCTTACCGGTGCCCGGAGGACCGACCAGCAACGCGCCCTTGGGGATCTTGCCGCCCAGCCGGCTGAATTTCTGCGGATTGCGCAAAAACTCCACAATCTCTTCCAGTTCTTCCTTGGCCTCGTCGATCCCGGCCACGTCGTCAAACGTGACCCGGCCATGTTTCTCGGTCAGCATCTTGGCCTTGGACTTGCCAAACCCCATCGCGCCGCCTTTGCCGCCGCCCTGCATCCGGTTCATGAAATAGACCCACACGCCGATCAGCAGAAGAAAGGGAAGAAGCGTCACCAGGAACGACTGGAACCCGGATTGTTGTTGTTTTTCCGCACGCACCGGAATGTTGTTCTCGATCAGCAGATCGGTGATTCCCGCATCTTCCGGCTTGATAGCGATATAGTCGCTGCCATCCGCCCCGCGGAACCGTATCTGTTCGCCGTCCAGCGTTACCTGGCTGACATCGCCGGCTTCGACCGAGGCAACGAATTGCGAATACGGGATTTCACGGCTTTGCATCGTGCCGCCCGACCCGCTGAACAGGTTGAACAGCGCCAGGATCAACAGGAACAGAACGACCCAAAAGGCGATATTGCGTGCATTTCCCAAGGAAACTCTCCTAAATTCTGGATCGAACAGGCTCTCGATCCGCTTCTGTATAAAATAGAGATGAAATGCCGAGGTTCAATGCGATATTAGTGTCGCAAAGAACTCCTCTTCGCCTGCGGCCAATTGCGCTGTCCATCCTTCGGCCCTCCCGGCCAGAGGTGCCGCGACCAACCTGTCGTCGTGCCAGAGCGCCGGAGAAGCGATCAGCGCCGCAAGGGGCCTGCCGGTTGCGCGCCAATCCCGGCACTCACACAAACCCTCCTGCCCGAGCGCACGCACGCTCAGACCCGGCACATCCGGCCCAGACAACTGCCAGCGCCGATCCCACACCGTGCCGGTCGCACAACGCTCCGACTGGATGGCATTGTACTCGCGACACACCCAGACCCGATCATTGTGCCGCACCACCGTGCAACCGCCCAGCGTCATGGCCCGGCCTGCGCGAATGCTCTCGAGAGCGAGGCTCACCGGCGCACGGCGGGGTCCGCGCAAACTCCCGCTGATCCAGGCCACTGACCGCACGAGCAGGCGGCGCGCGATCTCGCTCGGCAGCGCGCGAAACTGCCGGAGGTCAAACACGACATTGCCGCCATCCACCTCGGCCAGATCACGCGCAGCCAGAAAGGTATACCAGTCCAGCGCCTCGCGCGCCTGCTCCATGTTTCTGGCCACATCCGAAAGCACCGTTGGCGTGACCCCCAGCGGAGCCAGCAGCCTGAGCGCCTCGCGCGTTCTGACGCGTTCATAGGCTTTATCATCGTTCGACGGGTCCTCTGACCAGTCAATTCCGTTCCGTGTCAGATAGTGTCGCAAGTCCTGACGCGGCACGCCGAGAAGGGGACGAATCAAGGTGATACCGAACATCGTGCGGTTGAGCGGCATCGCCGCAAGCCCATCGACCCCGGAAGAGCGGGCAAGACGCATCAACATGGTTTCCGCCTGGTCATCGGCGGTATGCCCCACCGCAAAGGCCGCAATATCGAGGGTTCTGGCCCAGTCGCTGATCAACCGATACCGCGCCTCGCGCGCGCGCTCCTGCAGGTTGCCGACGCCATCCCAGGTCGTCCAGTGCAGCGTCGTATGCGGAACCATGAGGTCATCACACAGCGCACGCACCCGTCGCGCTTCGTCCGCGGCCTCGGGCCGCAATCCGTGATCCACCGTCACCGCAAAGAGTTCAACCGAACCCGGTGCGAAACATCGTGTCAGAACATGCAGCAGCGCGATGGAATCGCCGCCTCCCGACACCGCAACCCCCAGACGGGAAGGCGGGGCGTTCCCGAAGGCTGACCTGACCTGCGCCAGAATATCGGCGTCAGCCTTGCTCAAGAGCAGCCCAGTGCGGCCATTTCCTGTTGAGCGGAAGACACCATGCCGGACGATGGAAAGCGCACTCCGACCTCGGCGAGCGTCAGACAGGCCTGACTGGTCTGTCCCAATGTTCCAAGCGCCGCGCCAAGTTCGTAGAGCGCGACCGGTGCATCGGGTCCGGTGCCATCTGCCGAGAAGCTGGCGAGAAAGGCCCGGGCCGCCTCGCGCATGTCTCCGGTGGCGGCCAGCGCCCGGCCACGGTTCAATTCCGCCCGGGCGGCAAGCGGACTGCCGGGATAGGACTGGTTGAACTGTGCGAACAATTCCGCAGCTCGCGCATTGTCACCCGACTCAAGGGCTTGCGTCGCGGCCTGGTAGTCGGCCTCTTCACCGACCGCCAGCTCGCTGCCGGGTGTTACGCCCGTACCTGCGGGGGGAGGTGTCGCGACCGCCGGCGCCGAAGTTCCCGCATCGCCACCAAGGGTGGTGGTTTCCCCGAGCTTGCTGACATCTCCGCCTTCCAGTTCGACCAAACGGAATTCGAGATCGCCGATCCGGTTTGTCCCGTCGGTCACGACCCGGTTTACACGGTTTTCCAGTTGCTCGGATTTCGCGGTCAGGCGCTGCAGTTCCGACTCCATGGCCGCGACCCGCTCCAGAACGCTGTCACCGGTGACATTCACCGATGGTCCACCCGTCGTGGACAGTTCGCGTTTGAGCTTTTGCACTTCGACATAAAGCACGGTCAGTTCCTGCCGGATGTCGGCGAGGGTCTGTTGATCCTGCGCAGCGGTGCCCGTGGCCAGCGCAGAGGACAGCAACGCGACGGTAAACCCGACTCTCAGAACGCGCATCATCCGCCCTACCCGGTCAAGCCACCCGCGAGAACAGTCACGGCGCGGCGATTCCGCGCATAGCAGCTTTCCTCGCTACAGATTTCGATCGGACGTTCCTTGCCATAGGTCACGGTCCGCAAGCGGGTTCCGCTCACACCGCGTGATACCAGGTATTCACGGACCGCGTTCGCCCGCCGCGCGCCAAGCGCGAGGTTATATTCGCGGGTGCCTTTTTCATCGGCGTGTCCTTCGATCACCGCCGTGTAGTCCCCGTTCCGGATCAACCAGTTCGCCTGGGCATCCAGCGTTGTCTGCCCCTCGGGCGTGATGGTCGATTGGTCCACGGCGAACAGCACGCGATCCCCGACAGCCTGTTGGAAATAGGCAATCGACGTGGGGTCGGAGACCGATCCCGCGGCACCAATTCCGCCGCTCGCGCTGCCTGAACCGCCGACACCGCCGCCAAGCTGGGACGGATCGTTACACGCCGCCAGCGCCAGAAACGCGCCAACCGTGATGAACTTCTTCAGAAAACTCATGCCCGATGCCTCACCATCTTATTTTGTTAAAACTATTTAGCACAGCTTGGTTTCATTGTGAACGCGAGACTATTGCTGAAGCGGCGACCAGGATGGGTCCGACCCGCCGTCAGGCGTGCGAACCGGCCGCAGATTGCGCCCGGAAATGTCCACGGAATAGAGTGAAGAGCGCCCCCCCGCCCCTTGCGTTTCCCGCGCGAACATCAACACCCGGCCATTGGGTGCCCATGTCGGGCCCTCATCAAGGAACGACGCGGTCAGCAGGCGCTCTTCGCTGCCATCCACGCGCATGACGCCGATGTGGAACCGCCCGTTATTCTGCTTGGTAAAGGCAATCATGTCACCGCGCGGCGACCAGACGGGCGTGCCATAGCGACCCTGCCCAAAGCTGATCCGGCGGGCCTCGCCCCCGCGGGCGGGCATAACGTAAAGCTGCTGATTGCCCGAGCGGTCGCTTTCGAAAACGATCTGCGCGCCGTCCGGCGAGTAGCTGGGCGCGGTTTCGATAGACGGCGCATTGGTGAGCCGCGTGCGATTTCCGCTTGCCAAATCAAGGGTATAGAGATCGGTATTCCCGCCCTGTTCAAGCGAATAGACCACGGTTTGCCCGTCCGGAGCAAAGCGCGGTGCGAAACTCATCGTTCCTTCGGACTGCTCGAGAACCCGCTGCTGCACGTTCCCGACATCAAGAACATGGATATGCGGAAAACCGCTCTCGTAGCTGGTGTAGAGCACCTTGTCGCCTCGCGGCGAAAACCGGGGGGCGAGCACGATGGACGAGCTGTCGGTCAGGTATTGCACGTTCGCACCGTCATAATCCATGATCGCCAGACGCTTGCGCCGGTCGTCCTTGGGGCCGGTCTCGGACACGAACACCACACGGCTGTCGAAATAGCCGCCCTCTCCGGTGATACGGCTATAGACCTGATCGGCCACCTTGTGCGCCATCCGCCGCCAGCCGTCGGTCGATCCCACGAACTGCAACCCACTGCCCAGTTCTGCCCCGGAAAATACGTCCCAGACCCGGAAACGCACCGTCACGCGATTGCCCGAAACCCCGACCGATCCGGTGATCAGCGCCTGCGCATTGATCGCCTTCCAGTCGGCATATTGAATCGGCGCGGAAAAATCCGTGATCTGCCCGATATGCGCATCAGCGGTAATCTCCCTGAACAACCCGGTTCCGGTCAGGTCTGCGGCGATCACCCTGGTCAATTGCTCGGCCTGCGACGCGGCTGCGGGTGATTCGGGTACGAAACTTGGCACGGCAAACGGCAGCGGCTCGATGACGCCTTCGGTGATTTCGATCCGAAGCGGCCCGTCCTGCGCCGAGAGCGGCGAAGAGAACAGGGTCGCACCAAGCAGGAGGCTGGCCAGGATTTTCTTCATTTGATCCGCATCCTTTCGGGGTTGAACGTCATCTCAATTTCACGCCACTGCGCATATTTCTCGGCCGGCAGGTCATAACCGTCTTTCTGACAACGCAGGATGGCGCGCCGCGCGGCCTGATAGGCGGTCTGGACCGACTGATCGTTGCCACCCTGGGAATCGATAAGCCGGATGCTGTTTCCGACCACCTTGCCGGATTGATCCAGCGACATGCCCACCGTCACCACAACCTGCGCGGATCGTCCGCCGACGTCAACGTTCCAGCATTGCGAGACCGCGACGCGCAACGCCTCTTTTTCACCCGCCGACAAGGGCGGACCGACCGGGGCATCCGGTTCCGCGGCGGGCCCGGCGAGGGCCTCTGCCAGGGCGGCATCCACCGCCGTGGAGCGATCGGGGGCGGCCGCCGGCTCGGGCTCCGTCGTGGGTTCGGCCTGCGCAACCGGTGTCGGCGTCGGCGCGGTCGGGCGCGTGCGGGGCGGACGGGGCGAGCGTGTCGGAGCGGTTTCGACCGCTTCGGTCACGATCCGGTCGGTCGCCTGTTCGGGCGCCGTGGCCTGCTGTGCCTCCTGCGGGATGTCCGCGCCCTCGTCCGGCGTGACCTCGGTCTGCTCGACAACATCCGGCCTGGCATCCTGCGGCGGTGTGGGCACAGGTTCGGGTGCAACCCGGTCGACATCCGGCGTCGCGGCATCTTCGGGCGGCAAGGCCGGCTCGGGCGCGTCCGGTTCCGGAGCAGGTTCTGGTTGCGGCGGCACCGGATCACGCTCGGGCCGCGCGACGGGCGTGGGCGTTTCGGCCACCGGTTCTGCCGGTTCTGGCTCGGACGGCGCGGTCGGTTGTTCCGCGATCTCTGGTGGCCGGCTCGGATTGCTCAGCGCCGCGTATTCCTCGGACGAGATCACCGACACCTCACGCACCTCGAACGGCAGGGGTTCGCTGCGAAACGCACCGCCAAAGATGGCGATGGCGATCAGCCCGAGATGGGCAATACCCGAAATCTTGGTGCCGGTCTGCAATCCGCCACCTCACTACTTGTCATCATCCAGCGTCGGGCCGCCGACATCGGTCACCAGGCCGACATTGGAAAACCCGCCCGCATTCAGCGCACCCATGATCTGCATCACGTCTTCATAGGGAACACGGCCATCCGCCCTCAGAAACACCCGGTCCGTCTCACGCTCTGCCGCAATCGCCCGCAACTTGCCGACCAGACCATCACGCGGGGTGGTGGTGGTCTGGATCTGCACCTCGCCGGTCGCGGTGATCGTAACGGTCAAAGGTTCTTCTGAATCGGTCGGCAACGCGTTTGCGGCAGTCTTGGGCAGTTCGACAGGAACCCCGACAGTCAGCAGCGGCGCGGCGACCATGAAGATGATCAGAAGCACCAGCATGACATCGACAAACGGCGTCACGTTGATTTCCGACATCGGCCGCGCGCGGTTGCGGCCACGGCCACGACGACGCCCGCCCCGCTCGGCCTGTTGTACAGCGGCGCCCATCTGTCAGGTGTCCAGCTGGCGGGACAGGATCGTCGCGAACTCGTCTGCAAAGGCTTCATAGCCCGACACGATACGTTCGCTGTCCGCGCTCAGCTTGTTATAGAAAATCACCGCCGGAATCGCCGCCAGCAAGCCCAGTCCGGTCGCCAGCAGCGCCTCGGCAATCCCCGGCGCGACAACCGCCAGGTTGGTGTTCTGCTGCTCCGCGATTTCGATAAAGGCGTTCATTATGCCCATCACCGTGCCGAACAGACCCACGAATGGCGCAGTGGAACCGATCGTCGCGAGGATCGGCAGACCCTTTTGCAGGGCTTCGGCCTCCTTGTTGATTGCCACATCCATCGACCGGTCGATGCGCGACTGTGCACCGGCGATCAATCCGCCATCCCTGCGATGACTGCGACGCCACTCGATCATCCCGGCAGCAAACACCTTTTCCGAACTTCCGTCCGGCTGGGCGCCGATCTGGTCAAAGAGGCCGTCCAGCGGCTCCCCGGACCAGAAGGCACGATCGAAAATGCCGGCCTCGGTCCGCGCCGCGCGGTAGGCAATCAGTTTCTGGATGATGATCGCCCACGACCAGAACGACGCCAGAATCAGCATCAGCATGACCAGCTTGACGGTAAAGGTTGCACGCGCGAATAGGCCCCACAGGGAGAAATCAATCTCCTGCGCCAACGCAAGGGTTTCTGCTTCCATCTGCCTGCTCTTTTCTCGCGACCGTTTGTTCCCGGTCTTTTTCTTGTCCGGACGTTAACCGATCTGATCGGCCATTGCCAATAGAACCCGCGTTCACAAATGCATCATTGCATCAATGCGCGAATCTCCGCTGGCAAACGCACAGGCTGGCCTTTGGCGGTCATGCAGACCGCCGTCACGACCGCCGCGAAGATCGGCTGTCCATCGCGCTTGACCACCTGATCCATCACCAGCCGCGCCGGTGTCACCTTGCGCACGGTGCTCTCGACGACCAGCGTGTCCTCGAACCGGGCCGTCGACAGATAGTCCGCCTCGATCCTGCGCACGACCCAGACCAGCCCGCCGTCCCGCATCGCGTTCTGGTCATTCCCCAATGCCCTGACCCACGCGCTGCGCGCCCGCTCGATATAGCGCAGATAATTGGCATGATAGACGATGCCGCCCATGTCAGTGTCTTCATAATAGACCTGGACCGGAAAACGATGGATCGGTTCGGACATGGCTTTGGGTCTCCTGTCGTCTTTAACGAATGCCAACGCCCGGAATCCAGAGGCACTCGGAGCACATGATCATGGCTGGCCTACCGATGCACCACCTTGATTCTCGGCGCAATGCTCATGATCGATCCCAAACCCTGAAGGGATGGCTCATTGCGACCATGATCCCAATCCGACAGATCAGGATGCCTCACCCAGGCGCGCGAACAGGCGCAAGGCATGCGCGCCATCCGCCGCGGCGACCGGCATCGCCGGATCATAGGCCGCCCGGATCACGCTGGCGATATCCGGACGCAAGATCGTGGTATCCTCCACCAGTGCCAGGGGCGACCGCTCCCGAAAGGCGACGTCCGACCATAGCAGAATGACCTGCACCACCTGCCCCAATGCCAGGGTCTCGGCGGGCAGCTCCGACAGGGCGTCATCCATCCGCACGAAGACAAAGGCTGCCTTGATCGCCCCATCCGCGTCAAAGCGGAACAACCGGTATTGATTGGCCCCTGCCGCCTGCAAACGCGCCACCAATGGAGCGAGTTCCGGGATCAGCCGGTCAAGATCCGGCACCTCCAACAGTTCCGCCCAATCCCTGAAAAAGAACACCATGCAATTGGTGCCCAGTTCCGGATCGGTCTCGGCCATCTGATGCCCGGCAAGCGCGCAGACCGCCTCGAACGCCCCCTTGATAACCGGCAGCGTCTCCTCTTCGACCCCGAAAATCACCGGCACGATCGGCCGCCCCCACCGCGCAAACCTGTATGCGCCTGCCGCCGAGGTAAAACACGCTTCGATCTCGTCTGGAGTCACGCCCGTTCCTTCATCTTTGTCCAAATACTCACGCCGGAGGCATCCGACGCTTACTCGAAAAGATCGCTCTGCGCCCTGGGCGGTGTCATGCCCAGATGCGTCCAGGCCTTGTGCGCCAGCATCCGGCCGCGCGGCGTGCGCTGGATCAGCCCCTGCTGCAACAAGAACGGTTCGATCACATCCTCCAGCGAATCGCGACTTTCGCTCAGTGCCGCGGACAGGGTTTCGATCCCCACCGGGCCGCCGTGATAGTTTTCCGCAATCAGGTGCAGGTATCTCCTGTCCGCACCGTCCAGCCCGAGGTGATCGACCCCAAGACGGGTCAGCGCGCCATCGGCAAGATCGCGCGTGATGGTACCGTCGCCTTCGACCACGGCAAAATCGACCACCCGGCGCAGCAGACGTCCCGCGATTCTCGGCGTACCGCGCGCACGCCGCGCGATCTCTCTCGCACCGTCCGCATCCGCTGGCGCGCCCAGCTTGCGCGCATTGCGGCTGACGATCTCGTGCAATTCGTCGACCGTGTAGAATTGCAGCCGTGTCGGAATACCAAACCTGTCGCGCAGCGGCGTGGTCAGCAGACCCATGCGCGTCGTCGCCCCGACCAGCGTAAAGGGCTGCAATTCGATCCGCACGGTGCGCGCGGCGGGGCCTTCGCCGATGACAAGGTCCAGCTCGAAATCCTCCAGCGCGGGATAGAGCACCTCTTCCACCGCCGGGTTCAACCGGTGAATTTCATCGATGAACAACACATCGCGGGCTTCGAGATTGGTCAGGATAGCCGCCAGATCCCCAGCTTTGGCCAAGACCGGGCCGCTGGTCATGCGGAAATTGACCCCGAGTTCACGGGCCATGATCTGCGCCAGCGTCGTCTTGCCCAATCCCGGCGGCCCGTGAAACAGCGTGTGATCCATCGCCTCGCCCCGCCGTCGCGCGGATTCGATGAAAATCCGAAGATTGGCGCGGGCCTCGGCCTGTCCGATGAATTCGTCCAGCGCCTGCGGCCGCAACGCCCGGTCGTTGTCTTCGGGCAACGGGTCTGGCCGGACTGTCGGGTCCGAGTCCATCATGCGGCAACTCCGGGGCGGTGAATCAGATCAGTCATGCCGCCCTACCCTTTCGGTGCCAGCAGTTTCAAGGCCGCGCGGATCAGGTCCGCTTCGTTCGCGTCGGGCGCGGCGCCCGCCGCCTCGGCCACCGCCGCCGCCGCGTCGCCCGGCGAATAGCCAAGGTTCGACAGCGCGGACAGCGCGTCGGCCTGCGCCGACATCGTGACCACGGGCCTGGGTGCCGGGGTTGCGGCGACAACCCGTTCGGTCTCGACGACCGGCTCCGGCCCCTCGACCGCCTCGACCATCGTGCCGCCCATCGCCATGACTCCTGGGGCCTTGTCCTTCAGGTCCAGAACCACCCGCTGCGCGGTTTTCTGGCCGACCCCCTTGGCCACGGTCACGCTTTTCCAGTCGCCAAGCGCAATGGCCCGCCCGACACCATCGGCGCCAAGTGCTCCGAGAATGGACAGGGAGGCCTTGGCACCGATCCCCTGCACGCTCATCAGCAGGCGATGCCATTCCTTTTCAATCAGGCTGGGAAAGCCGAACAGCTGCATCAGGTCTTCGCGCACCACCAGATCCGTGAACAGCGCGACCGGCGCGCCGGGTCCGGGCAGCGTCGCAAGGGTCCGGTCGGAACAATAGACGATATAGCCGACCCCCTGAACATCGATGAGCACGTGGTCGGCCCCGCGATATTGCAGCCGTCCGCGCAGATAACCGATCATACCCGCACCTCCCGTCGTTCGATCTCTGCCGCCGGACCATAGTAGGCATGACAGATCGCGATCGCCAGCGCATCCGCCGCATCCGGTCCCGCCGGTTCGCAGCCGGGCAGTTGCAACCGCACCATGTGCAAGACCTGCGCCTTGTCCGCATGTCCCACGCCCACGACCGTCTTCTTGACCCGGTTCGGCGCGTATTCCCCGATCGAAAGTCCGGCCTGCGCCGGCACAAGCAAGGCAATCCCCCGCGCCTGGCCCAGTTTCAGCGTCCCGGCACCATCCTTGTTGACAAAGGTCTGCTCGACAGCGGCGGCATCCGGCGCGAACCGGTGCAACACGTCCTGCAACTGGCCATAGAGCGACAACAGGCGCACCGGCAGATCCTTGCCCTCGGAGTGAATTTGCCCGTTCGCGACATGGCTCAGCTTCGAACCGTGCGAATCGATGATCCCCCATCCCAGGGTTCGAAGCCCCGGATCAATGCCCAATATCCGCATGTCCTGCCCGATCCTGCCTGTCTGCCCGCTCTGCCGCGCTGGCTTGTTGCTTTTTTGACGCATTAGCACGAAACGCGAACATGGTCCACGCGTTTTGCAGCCGGTTGCCAAAAACGGCATCTGCAGGCTCGGCAGCGACCTCGCTGCATATTTCCGACATCGGGCAGTCTGAAAGCGACACCAATAATGCTAATTTTCCATTAAATTGCAAATATTTACACGCATAGGGACACATGCGGAAATTGCATGGAACCCATGCAATCTTGTGGCTTGCGCGGCCCTGCATCGCTCCATATCTGCGCTCGGACGAAACGAGCAACTGAACCATCAAATCAGAGGACAAGGATATGGCTGCTTTTGACACGAACCGCACCACCCACGGCTCATTCGGCCTGATCGGCCGTATTGGCACTCTTATCGTATCGGCACGCGACGCCGTCGTTGCATGGAACGACGCGCGCATGACCCGCAACGCATTGTCGCGCCTGAGCAATCGTGAACTGGACGATATCGGGCTTGTACGCGGAGATATCGATGCAGTCGCCACGCGCACCTGCCACCTCTGATACTTTCCACCTACACCACTCATCACGACAAAAACGCCGTGACCTCCTCGGGGTCACGGCGTTTTTGCAATCAGAAACTCCATAGTCGATCCATGCACCGACGCCGGCAACCTGGACTGCGCATTTGCCGAACCGGAAACGGTTGCAATCCGAGACGCGCCTCAGGCGGTCTTTTTGAGAATGAGCGTGGACCAGTCGCCAATCTCTTCGTGAGAGACCAGTTCGGTTCCGCTTGCAAGATACACACCGATCACCTCGCTCGCCTGCTCGTTCAGGATACCCGACAGGATCGCGTAGCCGCCGGTTGCCAGATGCGCCACGATGTCCGGCGCCAGCGCGACCAGCGGACCTTTCAGGATATTGGCAAAGATCAGGTCATACGGGGCGTTTTCATGCAGGGCCGGATGATCGAACCCCGCCGCCTCGACGCATTCGACCCCATTCTCGATGCCGTTTGCGCGTAAATTCGCCCGCGCCACGTCAACCGCGACCTGATCGATATCGCTTGCCAGAATCGTTGCGTCCCACACCCGCGCCGCCGCCATCGCCAGAACGGCCGTGCCGCATCCGATATCCGCGACGCGCTTTGCGTTGACACCATCTGCGATCAGGGTCTCAAGCGCCTTCAGGCATCCCAGCGTCGTGCCGTGATGACCCGTGCCGAATGCCATCGCCGCCTCGATCAGCAACGGCTCCACGCCTTCGGGCACCTTGTCCGCATCATGGCTGCCATACACAAAGAAGCGTCCTGCCCGAACCGGGGCCAGTTCGCGGCGCACATGGGCGACCCAATCGGTTTCCGGCAGCTCGGACACCACGAAAGGGTTCGCGCCAAAGGCGACGGCCAGCACCGCAAGCGCAGCCGCATCGGGCGCCCCCTCGAAATATCCCCCCACTTCCCAGAGACCGGACCCGTCCTCGACTTCGAACACCCCGACCCCGGTCGGCTCCGGCGACAGACGTTCCATCGCTTCGCCGAGGGCTTCGGCGTCTTTCTTGCCCTGCAAGGTCGTCAGCGCGGTAAAGGTTGGCATCATCGTCTCCTGAATCGATCCGCATGCGCGTAGGGGCGCGGCGGCGCGAGGTCAAGCGGCGGAACGGTGCGCCGCTGCAAGCCGACCACATAGCGCCATCCCCAGAGCCCTGCAAACAGACCGACAATCGTGCTTGCCGCAGCTTGTGCATAGATCACGCCATTCGCCCCGAACCACGACGCAAAGAGCAGCGCCATGGGCAGGGTCATCACCCCATCCCGTACCCAGTTGGTCAGCGTCGAGCGCGTCGGCTTGCCCAGGGAGTTGAAGGCCGAATTGGCGACAAACAACGCAGAGCCAAGCACGTAACCGCCCGCCCCGATGCCGGTAAAGGCGAGCACCACCTCGATCCCTTGCGGCGTCAGTTCGAAGAGCCCGGCGATGTGGTGGCCAAGGGCGGCCAGTATCGCCCATGTCACCAAGGTATAGCACACTCCGAATACCAGCGCGTCGCGATAGGTGCTGCGCACCCGGTCGTAGGCGCAGGCTCCGAAGTTCTGGCCGAAAATGCCCCCGATCGCCCCCGCGAGCGAGAATATCCCGCCAAAGGCAACAACCGTCAGCCGGCCAACCACCGCCCAGCCCGCCATCGCATCGTCGCCAAACGGGGCCATCACCGTCGTGGCAAAGAAATTGCCCACCGGTGTCGCCAGTTGGGTCAGGATCGCGGGCACGGCAATCGCAAGATAGGGGCGCATGGTATCGCGGATATCACCCATTGCCGGACGGGCCATAAGGTCGTGGGTGCCGATCGCGAACTTCAGCGCAAGCGCCAGCATCACGAGGCGGAACAGGGTGATCCCGTAAGCCGCCCCGTCAAGCCCGAGGCCCATCCCGTAGATCAGCACAGGGTCGACCACCATCGCCACCGCGCCGGACAGCAGCGTCACCAGCATCGAGCGCCGCCCGTCCCCCTCGGCGCGCAGCGCGCCATTGGCGATCAGGCTGACGGCCATGATCCCCAGCGACGGCAGTGAGATCGCCAGATACCTCGCGGCAAGCGCCGCCGTTTCTCCGGTCGCGCCGATCATCGCAACGATGTCATGCCGGAACAGGATGATCAGGGCGGCCACGATGAATTGCCACATCCCGGCAATCATCGCGGCGCTCGTCGCCTGCCGCCGCGCCATGTCGCGACGTCCGGCCCCGATGCTGCGCGAGATCAGTGCCGTCGAGGCAATCATCAGACCGATCCCCGAAGAGACCGAGAAGAACTGCACCGCAAAGGCGAAACCCACGGCGGCGAGCAGTTGCGGATCGCCCAGCTTGGCAATCCAGTAGAGGTTCGCCGCGTCCACCACAAAGACAAAGGTGATGCCCATGGCCCCGGCCATCGTCATGCGAACCACATGCCCCATGGTCGATCCGGTCAGAAAACGCCCCTTGCTCGCCAAGCCCGTCGCCTATTCCGCAGGCGCGGGCAGGCCGCGCGCAAAGATTGTTTCATTTCCGGGTTCGGGGTCGCGCGGGATCATCAGCGCCAGGCACAGCGAGATCATCGCCATTGCCGCCGCAAGGCCAAACACCGCCGCCGGCGAGACCACCCAGAGCAGGCCCAGCAGCACCGGCAGGAACACCGCCGCAATGTGATTTATGGTGAAGGCGACGGCCGCCGTCGGGGCGATGTCGCTCGGATCGGCGATCTTCTGGAAATAGGTCTTGAGCGCCAGCGCGAGGCCGAACAGGATGTGGTCGACAACATAGAGCGTCGCCGCCAGCGCCACGCCCCAGCCGAACCAGTAGAGCCCGCCATAGAGCGTGAAGACAATAGTCAGCCCGACATATTCCCAGATCAGCGTGCGGCGTTCACCGAACCGGCCGACCGCCTTGCCCAGGAACGGCGCGACCAGCATGTTGACGATCAGGTTGATCAGGTAAAGCCCGGTCAACTCGTGCACCTCGAACCCGAAGCGTTCGACCATCATGAAACCGGCGAAAACCATGAAGATCTGGCGCCGCGCACCCGACATGAACTGCAAGGCGTAATACAGCCAGTAACGACGGCGCAGCACCATCTTCTTGATCTGCGGATGCGGCGCCTCGAATTGCGGATAGGCAATCAGACACAGAACGGCCAGACCGAAAGTCACGCCGCCCGCAACCATGAAGACAAGGTTGTAGGTCAGGCCCAGCGGCTCCCACATGATCACGATCAACACGAAAACCAGCAGCGTGACTGCCGATCCGGCCGCCATGAGCCAGCCCAGGATCTGGGGCGCGCGCCCCTTTGGCAACCATTGCAATTGCAGCGACTGGTTGACCGTTTCGTAATAGTGAAAGCCGATGGAACTCAGCAGGGTCAGGAACAGCAGACCGCCCAGGCTCGGAAACCACGCGGTGAACGCCGTGGCCACCCCGAGTAGCGCCAGCGACACCAGGGCCAGAACCTGCTCGCGTACGAATATGATGATCGCGATGACCCCGACGGCCAGGAAACCGGGGATTTCGCGCACCGTATGCAAGAGTCCGATGTCCGCACCATCGAAACCGGCGATCTCGACAACAAAATTGTTGAGCAGCGCGTACCACGTATAGAATGACACGGGCATTGTCATCGCCATCACGAAAAGCAATGTCGTCGGGCGTCGCCAGAACGGCATCTGCCGCGCCTCGGATATCGGAACGTAGCTGGCCATGGATTTGCCATACGCCCGTTCAGCGGGATTGGCGAGACCAAATCCGCATGGCCGATCCGAGTGCGGTGGCACGGTGCAGGCGCGGATGCCTCAGTAAAAGCTCTGTGGGTCGATGTCGATGCTGAGGCGCAGATCACCCTTGAGGCGCAAGGCGCCGGTCCATCGCGCCAGGGCGTCCTGCAACGGCGCGCCCTTGGCGGCCTTGACCAGCAATCGCACCCTGTGCCGTCCGCGTATCCGTGCGATCGGCGCGGGGGCAGGCCCAAAGACCTGCGCCCCGATTTCGCGCAAGGGGGCGTCCGACCGCGCCAGCGCATTTCCAAGATCGAACACCTGTGCAACGTCCGTGCCCGACAGAATGATCCCTGCCATGCGTCCGAACGGCGGCACACCCGCCGCCTCGCGCTCTGCCGCCTCGGCCCGCCAGAACCCGTCCTCGTCACCGGACAGGATGGCGCAAATGACGGGATGCTCTGGCTGAAAGGTCTGCAACAGCGCGCTGCCGGGTTTGTCGGACCGCCCGGCCCGGCCGGCCACCTGACGCATGAGCTGAAATGTCCGCTCGGCGGCGCGCAGGTCGGATCCTTGCAGACCCAAATCGGCGTCGATGACCCCGACCAGTGTCAGCAGCGGAAAATTGTGCCCCTTGGCAACCAGCTGCGTGCCGATGATGATGTCGGCCTCGCCCCGGGCGATCTTTTCGATCCCCTCCTTGAGAGCGCGGGCGCTGGCGAACAGGTCCGAACTCAGAACCGCGATCCGGGCCTCGGGAAACAGCGCCGCCGCCTCTTCTCCCATGCGTTCCACGCCGGGTCCCACCGGCGCGAGCTTGTCCGCGACCCCGCAAGAGGGGCAGGTCGTGGGAATCGGCGTGGTCTCGCCGCACTGGTGACACATCAGGCGTTTCAGGAACCGGTGTTCGACCATGCGCGCGTCGCATTGGCGACAGCCGATCTGCTGCCCGCAGGCCCGGCATAACGTGACCGGGGCAAAACCGCGCCGGTTCATGAACAGCATCGCCTGTTCGCCCCGGGCGAGCCGGTCGGCAATGGCCGCTTGCAACGTTGGCGAGATCCAGCGCCCCGCCTGCATCTGTTCCGCACGCATGTCGATTGCCCGCATGTCGGGCATCACCGCCGCGCCGAACCGCGACGTCAGTTCGACCATGTCGTATTTGCCCGCCTGCACGTTCGACCAGCTTTCAAGGCTGGGTGTCGCGCTGGCCAGAACCACACGCGCACCACAGATCGCGGCCCGCAACACCGCCATATCGCGCGCGTTGTAGAGCACACCGTCTTCCTGCTTGTAGGAGGTGTCGTGCTCTTCATCCACGATGATCAGGCCCAGATCGCGAAACGGCAGGAACAGCGCCGACCGCGCCCCCACGACCAGTTGCGCATCGCCCTGCCCGACCATTTTCCAGATGCGCCGCCGCTCGGTCATTGTGACGCCGGAATGCCACTCGGCCGGACGCGCGCCGAACCGTGCCTCAACGCGGGTCAGGAACTCGGCAGTCAGCGCAATCTCGGGCAGCAGCACCAGCGCCTGTCGTCCGCGTTTCAGGGTTTCGGCCACGGCTTCGAGATAAACCTCGGTCTTGCCCGACCCGGTGACCCCCTTGAGCAGCGTCGTGCCATAGCGCCCGTCGTCGATAGCCGCGCCCAGATGCGCGGCGGCCGCCGCCTGATCCTTGGTCAACGCCTTGCCCCGCCGCGTCGGGTCCAGACCCGGCAAGGGCAGATCGCGCGGGCTGTCCTCTTCGCGCACCGCATCGAGCTTGACCAGCCCCTTGACGACCGATGGCGTGACGCCTGCCGTCTCGGCCAGTTCCCCGAGCGTGAAGGACAGACCGCCATAGTCGGACAGCGTATCCAGAACCCGTCGGCGGGCGTCGGTCATCCGCCCGGCCACACCGTTGCCCAACCGGTACACCTTGCGCATGGACGGCGGATCGCTCAGCCCCGGCGCCCGCGTCGCCAGCCGCAACATCGCCGACATGGGGGTCAGCGTATAATCCGCCGCGCGTCCGAGGAAAACCTGCATCTCCTCGCGCATCGGGGCAACATCGAGAACCCGGATCACCGGGCGGACCCTGCTGCGGTCGTAATCGCCGCTGCCCGCGCCCCAGACCACGCCCATCACCTTGCGCGGGCCCAGCGGCACCTCGACATAGGCACCGGCGAAGCAGCCCCCTTCGGGCGCCTTGTAGTCAAGCAGCCGGTCCAGTGGCTGCGTCGTCAGGACCGCAACCAGTTCACCCTGATCAAAAAAACTCCTGGTGGCCTTGGGGGGCGGCAACGGTTCCAACCTCGCTTGCGATTGCGCGGTATCGGGCCCGGAAGCCGACCGCATCACTGAATACGAGGTAAGGCCAAGCCACGCCAGCGCCAACCCGTCAAAAGCAAGCGATGGGTTTTTCTTTGCCATTCTGCGGCAGGGTCCGGGAAAACACCTTGGCCACAGTGCAAGAAATTTCGCCGAAATCAGGGCATTTTCACCCCATCACGGTCCGCGCCCGTGATATACGCGATAAAAAAACCGACGAGGCAGACATGAGCAGCACCCCAAAGCTGGAAGAAACCCTGCGCGATGCGATCATCGCCGAACCCGATGCGATTCTCGATGATCAGGCGGTGATGCAGGCGCTGATCGCAGCGGACGACCGATCGAAAGGCGACAACATCATCGACCTGCGCGGCGTCGCCATGGAGCGGCTGGAGGCGCGGCTTGACCGGCTCGAAGACACACATCGCAGCGTGATCGAAGCGGCCTACGAGAACCTGTCGAGCACCAACCAGGTGCATCGCGCGATCCTCCGTATGCTCGATGCGACCGAGTTCGAGACCTTTCTGCGCGATCTTGGCGGCCCGGTTGCCGGCATCCTGCGGGTCGAGGCGATCACGCTGGTGCTTGAAACCACGCAGAGCGATCACGACACCGCAGGCCGGCACCTAAACGGCACGCTTGTGCTGGCCGAACCGGGCTTCGTCGACAGCTATCTCGCACGGGGACGCAAAGGTGCCCCGCGTCAGGTCAGCCTGCGGACCGTGCGCGACGCCGATGTCAGGGTCTATGGCGACAAGGCCCCGGACATCGGCTCGGAAGCCTGCATGAAGCTCGATTTCGGACCCGACAAGCTGCCCGGCCTGCTGGTCATGGGCGCGGCGGAACCGACCCATTTTGCGCCGCAACAGGCGACCGATATCCTGGCGTTCTTTACCGGGGTATTCGAGAGAACCATGCGGCGCTGGCTGTCATGACGCTGATATCGCCGGCGTGTCGCGATGCGCTGCAAACCTGGCTTGACGGGCAACGGGCACTTGCAGGGGCGTCGGAAAACACCATCGTTGCCTATCGCGGCGATGTGGGGGATTTCCTGTCTTTCATGACGACGCATCACGGCAGTCCGCAAGGGTTGGGCGCGCTGGAGCGGATCTCGATTTCGGATATGCGCGCCTGGATGGCCCAAACCCGCGCCGATGGCGTCGGCGCCCGGTCGCTCGCCCGCAAACTCTCGGCGGTCAAGAATTTCTACCGCTGGCTGTCCGAGCGCGCGGGTTTCGAACCCACGGCCGTGCTCTCGACCCGTTCTCCCAAGTTTCAGAAGAAACTGCCAAGACCGCTGGCGGAGGACGCCGCAAAGGCGGTGCTGGACACGATCGAGTTGCAATCGGCGCAGGGCTGGGTCGGGGCGCGCGACGTGGCCGTGGTGACAATGCTTTACGGTTGTGGGCTGCGCATATCCGAAGCGCTCGGCCTCAGGGGCGCGGACAGCCCGCTGCCCGCCTCGCTGCGGATCGTCGGCAAGGGCGGCAAGGAACGCGTGGTTCCCGTGCTGGATGCCGCCCGCGAGGCGGTTGACACCTATGTCCGGCTTTGTCCCCACGCTCTCGAACAGGACGCGCCGCTGTTTCGCGGCGTGCGCGGCGGCCCTCTGCACGCGAGACTCATCCAGGGCGTGATGGCGCGCACCCGCATGCAGCTTGGCCTGCCATCCACCGCGACGCCGCACGCGCTGCGCCACAGTTTTGCCACCCACCTGCTGAGCGCCGGGGGTGATCTGCGCGCGATACAGGAACTGCTCGGGCACGCCTCGCTGTCAACGACCCAGGCCTATACCGCCGTCGATACCGCGCGCCTGATGGAAGTTTACGACCGCACCCACCCAAAGGCATGAAGGATCACAGCCGGAAAATATCGCAGGTTTTGCTTTGCATCGTCGCAACACATCCGGCACAAGCAGTGCCATGACTCCGAATATTCGCGCCCTTCTCGTTCACCTTTTCACCGCAACAGGTGCGGTTTTCGCCATGCTCGCGATGCTCGCCGCGGCACGGACCGAATGGAGCCTGATGTTCCTGTGGCTGGTGGTGGCCTTTGTCGTCGATGGGATCGACGGACCGCTTGCCCGCCGATATCAGGTCAAACATTATGCCCCGGAGTTCGACGGGGTGCTGCTCGACCTGATCATCGACTATCTGACCTATGTGTTCATCCCGGCCTTTGCATTGTTCCAATCCGGATTGATGGATGGCTGGACGGGCTGGTTCGCGATCATCGTCATCACCTTTACCAGCGCGTTGTATTTCGCCGACACGCGCATGAAAACCAAGGACAATTCCTTTTCCGGTTTTCCCGGATGCTGGAATATGGTGGTGCTGGTCATCTTTGCGCTTCATCCGAATTTCTGGGTCATCCTCGCCATTGTCACCGCACTCGCCATCACCATGTTCACGCCGCTGAAATTCGTTCATCCGGTGCGCACCGAGCGTTGGCGGTCGGTCACTTTGCCGATGGCTCTGGCGTGGACATTCTTTGCCGGCTGGGCGGCCTGGGTCGATTTTCATCCGCAGAGCTGGGCGCATTGGGGATTGGTTGTCACCTCGCTCTACCTGTTGTTCGCAGGTATCGCGCAGCAGATCATTCCCCCAAAATCCGACCACAACACCAACCCGTAGCCGCGCACCCCGTCACATCACGTCGTCCAGCGTGATCTCGCTCCCGTTGAAGGTAAAGCGATCACCTTTTCCCAGTCCGTCGATTGCCTTGTAGATGGGGCTCTGAGTCGAAATTCCCATATATGTCACACCATTGCATTCAAATTTGGTCGTTGACACCACGACGACGAAATGTCGCCCGTTGAATGAGACCACCGCGCCGGGTCGCACCCTGTCCGTTACCGAAAAATCGGTGTTTTCGATCACGTCGATCTTGGCGTGATGCGCATGAACCGGGTGATCGAACGCAGCCGCCAGATCCGCGTTTTCGCGTGCATCCGCGATATCGTCCTTGTCATGCGCCTCGCGGTCGTCGAGTTGCGCTTCGCGCAGGAAACTTTCGTAATGCGCTTTGGCTTCGGCCAGCTCGCCCTCTTCCAGCGTCATCAACTTGTCGCGCAGGGCCTTTTTCAACGCGGCCGGGTCTTGGTTGTTCATCGTCGGTTTCCTCTTGCTGAAAGGCATTCACGATAAAGTGGTCATCGTGGCGGCAACTTGCAATCGAAACAACGTGGCGGCCCGTCAGATAAGCAAACCCGCCGCCCCTTCGTGGCGCAAAAGGGCCACCTTGGTCTCGATCCCGCCGGCGCCGGAATACCCGCCCAGCCCGCTGGCGCCGAGAACCCGGTGACAGGGGATGATGATCGGGATCGGATTGCCGCCACACGCCTGGCCCACCGCCTGAGCCGGGGCCTTCAAATCGCGGGCGATGTCGCCATAAGTCCGCGTATGACCGACCGGGATCGCCCGCATCGCGTCGCACACGGAGTTCTGGAACGCGCTGCCCTCAACCCTGAGGGGCAGGTCGAACCCATTTTCAGGGTCATCGAAATAGGCGGCCAACTGGCGCGCCGCCTGATCCAGCAATGCGGAATGCTCTGTGCACGCCCCACCCCAGTCGATCCGCGTGATCGCGCCGTTCTCTTCGGTGATCGTCACCGCACCGGTCGGCGTCGGAACCGTCAGCCGACGCATCTCATGGTCTCCGCATCCTGCATGCGACCACATTGCCCCCGATTTATGCCGCGCACAACACGAGCGGGAATGGCGCCGGCCCCATAACGGGGCCGGTGTGCGTGTCAGCCAAGCGCGCTGTCACAGCGCCCACAGACGCCGGGATGGCTATGCGTGCCGACATCCGGCAGGATCTTCCAGCAGCGTTGGCATTTCTCGCCCTGTGCTGCGGCGAACACCACGGCGACGCCCGGCACATCGTCCAGCGCGAACGCCCCTTCCGGCGCCGCATCGGTGCTCAGTTCGATCTGCGACGCGATGCAGACATCGGCAAAGTTCACGCGCTGCAACATCTCGACCATGTCGGCGTTTTCCAGATAGACGACCGGCGCGGCTTCGAGGCTCGATCCGATAACCTTGTCGCGGCGCTGAAGTTCGAGCGCCGCAGTGACGACACGGCGGACCTTGCGGACCTGCTCGATGGTCGATGCGAGTTCGGGCCGCAGCCAGTCCTCGGGTGTGTCGGGCATGTCCTGCAGGTGGATCGAACTGTCTTCGCCCGGGAACCGTTCCAACCAGACCTCTTCGGTCGTGAACACCAGTATCGGTGCCAGCCAGGTGGTCAGCCGATGGAACAGCATGTCAAGAACGGTCAGCGCCGCGCGACGTTGCAGGCTGTCATCCGCATCGCAATAGAGCACGTCCTTGCGGATATCGAAATAGAACGCCGACAGATCGACCGTCGCAAAGGTAAAGACCTTTTGGAACACGCCCTGGAAATCGAATGCGGCATAGCCCGCGCGCACCTCGGCATCGAGTTCGGCGAGGCGGTGCGCCACCCATTGCTCCAGCGGCGGCATGTCGGCGGGATCGACCGGTTCGACATTGTCGAAATCACCCAGCGAACCGAGCATGAACCGCAGCGTGTTGCGCAGGCGACGATAGCTGTCGGCCACACCCTTGAGGATCTCGGGGCCGATCCGCTGGTCGGCGGTATAGTCGGTCTGGGCAACCCAAAGGCGCAGGATATCGGCACCGTATTGCCTGACCACCTCCTCGGGCACGATGGTGTTGCCAAGCGACTTGGACATCTTGATGCCCTTCTCGTCCAGCGTGAACCCGTGTGTGACCACGTTGCGGTATGGCGCGCGGCCGATTGTGCCGCAGGCCTGCAACATGGAGGAATGAAACCAGCCGCGATGCTGGTCGGTGCCTTCCATATAGACATCGGCAATACCGTCCGCGGTGCCATCCGCACGGTCGCGCAGGACAAACGCATGCGTCGAACCCGAATCAAACCACACGTCGAGCACATCGAACACCTGATCATAGTCCTCGGGCGCGGCGATTCCGTCCAGTACCTGCTCCTTGAACCCGTCCGTGTACCAGACATCGGCACCGTGCTCTTCGAACGCGGCCTTGATGCGGGCGTTCAGTTCGGCATTGCGCAGCAGATACTCCGGATCGGTCGGCAAGGCGCCCTTTCTGGTAAAACAGGTCAACGGCACACCCCAGGCGCGCTGGCGCGACAGCACCCAGTCGGGACGTGCCTCGATCATCGAATACAGGCGGTTGCGACCCGACGCCGGCGTCCATTTCACCAGTTCGTCGATCGAACGCAGGGCGCGCTCGCGGATGCTGTCGCCCATCTCGTTCATGCCGTCATCCAGCTTGCGGTCCACCGACGCAAACCACTGCGGCGTGTTGCGATAGATGATCGGCGCCTTGGACCGCCACGAATGCGGATAGCTGTGCTTGATCTTGCCGCGCGCCAGCAGCCCGCCGACCTCGGCCAGCTTGTCGATCACGGTCTTGTTCGCATCGCCCTCGCCGCCCTTTCGCGACAGGATGTAGGTGCCGCCAAAGAACGGCAGATCGGCGCGGAAGCTGCCATCGTCCATCACGTTGTAGGTGATGACCTGTTCCAGCATGCCGAGATCGCGGTAGAGTTCGAACTCCTCCATCCCGTGTGACGGCGCACAATGGACAAAACCCGTTCCTTCGGTATCGGTCACGAAATCGGCCGCGCGGAAATCGCGGATGTCATCCCATTCGCCGTTGGCCCCTTCGGCGCCTGCCAGCGGATGCTGCAACTGGATCCTGGCCAGATCGTCCTGGGTGACGTCACACAGGCGGCGATACATGGACTCGTCCAGCCGCGCACGTGCGAACACGTCGTCGGCCACCTTGTCGGCCAGCAGGTAGCGCTCACCGATCCTGGCCCAGCATTCCTCGGGACGGCCCGTCACTTCGTACAGCCCGTATGAAATGTCCTTGCCGTAAACCACCGCCTTGTTCGACGGCATGGTCCAGGGCGTCGTGGTCCAGATCACGACATAGGCATTGTCCAGCGTGGTATCGCCAGTGTTCACCACCTTGAACTTCACCCAGATGGTAAAGCTCTCCTTGTCGTGATACTCGACCTCGGCCTCGGCCAGCGCGGTCTTTTCGATGGGAGACCACATGACCGGTTTCGAGCCCTGATACAGGGTACCGTTCATCAGGAACTTCATGAACTCGTCCGCGATCACCGCCTCGGCGTGATAGTCCATCGTCACATACGGGTCGGCCCAGTTGCCGGTGACACCCATCCGCTTGAATTCTTCACGCTGGATGTCGATCCAGCCGGCCGCGAACTTGCGGCATTCCTGGCGGAAATCGATGACCGGGACCTCGTCCTTGTCGCGACCCTTCTTGCGGTACTGCTCTTCGATCTTCCACTCGATCGGCAGACCGTGACAATCCCAACCCGGAACGTAACGCGCGTCATATCCCATCATCTGATGGCTGCGCACGATCATGTCCTTGATGGTCTTGTTCAGCGCGTGACCGATATGCAGATGCCCGTTGGCATAGGGCGGGCCGTCATGCAGTGTGAACGGCGCACGCCCTTCTTTCTCGCGCAGGCGATCGTAGACCCCGATCCTTTCCCATCGTTCGAGCCAGGTCGGCTCGCGCTTGGGCAGCCCCGCGCGCATCGGAAAATCGGTCTTGGGCAGGTTCAGTGTCGATTTATAATCGGGCGTTTCGGTCGTCGTATCGGCGCACATGGGCGGCGTCCTCTGGATCAGTCAAGTCGGAAGGATTGAAAGCGGTCGGTGCGAACACTCAAACACCTTTGCCCGGCGTCTCAGGGTCAGAGCGCCGGGGATATAATTCGAATAATGATCCGTACCATGCGCATCATGATCCGGCTTATAGGGCGCGGCGAACGGATGGTCCAGAGTCTCCGGACGCGCCGCAGGCGCACAGCAAAAACGCGCACTTCGATCCGTTGCGCGATCTACACGTGGCTGAACCCGGCGCCGTACATGGCTGTCTCGGGCATGGCGTTCACCCCGGTGCCTGCCGCGCGGCTTGCAGGTCTCACGCCGGTTCCATGTTACGAGTCAGGAGCCAAGGCGCGCAATCATCTCGACCGGCGCAATCTGCCCGCCGTGCAAGGCTGCGACCATGTTGCTGATCTTGAGTCCTGCATCCGGTCCCATCACAAGGTGCAATCCCAGCACCGGCTGGCCTTCTACCTTGTTCTGTCGCGCCATCATGCGGGCAAAGAAATCCAGCGCGAATGCGCTTCGGTCGGTTTCCGACCGGATATTGAACCCTGCGTCCGTCAATGCGTCGCGATAGGCCTCTGGCGGGCAAAGTGCACTTTGTTCCGGACCACTCGCCCAGGGCACCGGATAGGAAAGCTCCGCGTCGTCCACCGCCATCACGTCAAATATGCCGAATACGCCGCCCGGCTTCAGAACCCGGGCAACCTCGGCGGCAAGAGCCGGCTTGTCCGAGATATTCATGCCGACGTGGATCATATAGGCGACGTCGAACTGATTGTCGTCAAACGGCATGTCCAGAATGCTGCCCTGTCGCAACTCGACAAGATCCGCCATCAGGGCCTGACCGGTCAGCGCATTGCCGGTGGCGACAAAATCCGCGCTGAGATCGAGACCGGTGACACGTGCGCCGCTGGTCTTGGCGACATATCGTGCCGGGCCGCCAAGGCCGCATCCGAGATCCAGCACCTTGTTGCCCGCTGAGACCTTCAGGTTTTCAAGCAGATGATGCGTGGCCCTGCGCCCGCCGATATGGAACTCGTCAAACAAAGCGAGGGTTTCGAGATCCAGCGGCCGACGCGCGCCGACCTCTGCCAGGGCGGCCTCGATACGGTCAAGCAGCGCAGTGCTGGAATAGTGTTTCGCAACTTCGGAAAGCTCCGTCACTGCACGTCTCCCGCAGAGTTTCATGCAATCATACCGCCACAAAGTGACCTAACGTCAACACACTAAATATTACCGGCAGCTTTATGCCTCTTTTGTACCGAACAGACCGCCGAGCGCGTTCTTGACGATCTTGCGCACCGAAGGCTTGCGTCTGGGCGAGAAGGGCAAGGGACGGCAGACTTCCATTGCAGCCGCCCCCACCCGCGCCGACAATGCGCCGTTCACCAGCCCCTCGCCAAAGCGCCGCGACAGCTTTGACAGGAGCGACCCGCCAAGCAACGGTTCGAGCAGGTCATCGCCCACCGCGACCGCGCCGGTCGCCACGAGATGTGTGAACACCGCGCGCGTCAGCCGCCAGCTTCCGATCAGACCCGAGCGTCCACCATAGATCTCGGCGATCCGCCGGATCATGCGCAGGTTCGCAGCGAGCGCGGTTGCCACATCCGCCAGCGCCAGCGGAACGAGCGCAGTCACTGCCGCGACCTGCCGGGCGGCGGCTTCGACTTCGCGGCTGGCGGCGGCATCCAGAGGCGCAAGCAGTTCGACCTCGGCAAGGTTGAGCAACCCGGAGGCATCGAATTGTTCGCCCATCCGCTCGCTCAGCGATTGCCGACCCCACCGCGTATCGTCGCGACCGGCGTAGAACGCGAGCAACCGCTTGGTGACGGCACGCGCCTGCTCCAGATCTTCTTCGGCCAGCGCGGCATCCGCGGCACGGTGCAGGCTGTCGATCCGGCCCAGCCGCGCGATCGCCGCCAGTTCGCGCAGCGCGATCACCAGGAGGACACCCAGCATGGCGACGAAGAGAACCGTGACAACGATGCCAAACACCGGCGCGCGCGCCAGCAGGCCGGTCACGAAATCCCACGCCGCAACGGAAACCATTGCGCCAATCACCGCCCCCGCAAGGCCCCAGAACCAGCTGGCGAGCCGCGAGGGCCGACGCGCGACCAGCCGGGCCGCCATCTGCATGGCCTGTCCGTCAGGTGCCGGCGTATCGGGCACCGGCGGCGCATCGGCCACCGATACGGGCGGTTCGCGGTCTTCCAGATCGATCAGAATCGGGCCCCTTGTCATGCCGCGATCTCCTTTTGCCAGACATAGGTCCGTGCGGCGTCGGGCGTCTCGTCCCACGGCACGACACCGACCGGGTCAACGGGCACGAACCCCTCTCGTGCGTAAAAGCGGCGCGCGCCCGTATTCGCCGCAGGCGTTTTCAGGTGCAGCCGCGAAACATTGCGTTTTGCCTCCTGCATGAGTTGCCGACCGATCCCCCGGCCCCGCGCTTCAGCCGCGGTATACAGCGCACATATTTCCTGACCGTCCCGCGCCAGAAACGCCCGCACGCCAGCGGCGTTCACCGCCACGGTCATCCAGTTGCGCGCGATCATCACGTCACAGCACCCGATCGCCTCTGCCGCAGAGCTCAGTTCATCACTCGCGACCTGTCGCAGCGACCGCCACAGGATATCCCCGGTTGCCCCCGCATCCAGCGGAGTTGCCGCGCGCAGAAAGACGTTCACAGCCGGTCACCGATCAGGAACTGCGCCGCGCGGTCAAGCCGGATATGCGGCGGGCCATCCCCCGGCCGCAACTGCAGCGGCGCCGGGGCAAAGGACATCACCTGATAGTCCGCGTCCAGCCATGCCTCTGCACCTTCACGCGCCGGGCCGAGCAATTGCGCCGGGTCCTGCGGCAATTCTCCGGGATAGAAGGCCGCGGCCTTGCCGGTATCGAGCAACCGCCCGCGCACGCAGTTCAGATCGCGCCCCTCGTGGCTGCGCACCTCTTCGGTGGTGGCACGCAGGGCGGCAATCGACATCGCGGCGGTGTCTGCCCCGGCGAACTGCGCGCGATCCCGCGCCTCGCGAGTCAGGGCCTGCATGATCGCGGTCAGACGGCCGTGTTGAAGGTGATGCAGGTGATCCGCCTTGGTCGCGGCAAACAGGATCTTCTCGACCCGCCGCCCCAGGAGCAGCCTGGTCAGAAAGGCATTCGTACCCGGGCGAAACGCCGCTAGGATGTCGGTCATCGCCCCGCGCATGTCCTCAACAGCGCGGGGTCCCTTGTGGATCGCACCCAGGGCATCCACCAGAACCACCTGCCGGTCGATGCGCGCGAAATGATCGCGAAAGAAGGGTTTGACCACTTCCGATTTGTAGGCCTCGAACCGCCGTTCCATCTCGCGCACCAGCGATCGGCGCGGGGCGCTTCCCTGCGCAGGCAGCGGCGCAAAGGTCAGCACCGGCGACCCGGCGAGATCTCCGGGCAACAGAAACCGCCCCGGCGTACAATCATAATAGCCCGCTGCCCGCGCTGCTTTCAGGTAGTCGGTGAATGCCCGCGCCAGGTTTTGCGCCACGGGTTCCTCAAGCGCCGACAGCGGGTCAACGGCGGCAAGCGCCCGGCGGTAATCCTCCGCAGAGGGGCGATCGCGCAATCGCTCCAGCGTCTCCTCGGACCATTGGGCATAGGATTTGTCGAGAAGTGCCAGGTCAAGCAGCCACTCGCCCGGGTAATCCACGATGTCCAGATGGATCGTGCGCGGCCCCTTGAACCCGGACAGCAGGCCGGTTGGGCGCACGCGCAGCGACAGGCGCAATTCGCTGATCGCGCGCGTGCTGTCCGGCCAGCGCGGCTCGCTCGCGGTCAGCGCGCCCAGATGGGTTTCATAGTCGAATCGCGGCACCGTATCGTCGGGCTGCGGTTGCAGGAACGCGGCCTCGATCCGTCCCTCCTGCGCGGCGGCAAGGCCGGGCATGCGTCCGCGATCCATGAGGTTGGCCACAAGTGACGTGATGAACACCGTCTTGCCGGACCGCGCGAGGCCGGTCACGCCCAGCCGGATCACCGGTTCGAACAGTGTTTCGCTGATCGTGTCGCCCACGCTCTCGACACTGCGCACCAGCCCGTCCGCTATCGAAGAAATCACCAAACCCGCACCCTGTCTCGCATTGTCAGCCCCAAGATAGGACGCGCGCGCCGGTGTTACCAGCCTTGCCGTTTGCCGCGGCGCGCGGTAGCAGCGCGCCATGCCGCGTTACGCTCTCAAAGTTGAATACCAGGGTGCGCCCTTTGCCGGCTGGCAAAGGCAGAAGGACCTGCCATCGGTGCAGGGTGCCATCGAGGCGGCGCTTGCCCGGCTCGAACCCCGCGGCCATACGATCGCCGCTGCCGGTCGAACGGATGCCGGGGTGCATGCGCTTGGCCAGGTGGCCCATTGCGACATGCTGCGGGACTGGGATCCTTTCCGCCTGTCGGAAGCCCTGAACTATCACCTGAAACCGGCCCCGATCGCGATTGTCGATTGCGCCACCGTAAGCGATGACTGGCATGCCCGGTTTTCGGCCATCGAGCGCCGCTATCTCTTTCGCCTGTTGATCCGCCGCGCGCCTGCAACGCATGAGGATGGTCAGGTCTGGCAGGTCAAGCATCCGCTGGATGCAGACGCAATGCAGGCCGGTGCCGACCGGTTGATCGGCCGGCACGATTTCACCACCTTCCGCAGTTCGATCTGTCAGGCGGCAAGCCCGATCAAGACGCTGGACGAACTGCGCATCGAAGAGGTCGACGGTTTGTCGGGTCGCGAAGTGCGGTTTCACGTTCGGGCGCGGTCATTCCTGCATAACCAGGTGCGCAGCTTTGTCGGAACGCTGGAACGTGTCGGCAGCGGCGCATGGACACCGGACGATGTCGAAGCCGCCCTGAATGCCCGCGACCGTGCCGCCTGCGGGCCTGTCTGCCCGCCACAGGGGCTGTACCTGGCCGCGGTGCGCTATCCTCACGACCCGTTTGGCTGACCGAACACCGAAGGTGCATCGGCGCGGCGCAGCACATCATGCACCACCCAACGGGCTGATTTTCAGGCCGCGCTGGATGATGCAGGTTCGTATCTGATCGCGCTACTCTGCGGCCTCGGCGTAATCTTCCATCGGCGGGCAGGTACAGATCAGGTGGCGGTCACCATAGACGTTGTCCACGCGGTTCACCGGCGGCCAGTACTTGTCGACCCGGAACGCGCCCGCCGGAAAACAGCCTTGTTCACGCGAATAGGGGCGATCCCAATCCTTGACCAGATCCTCCATGGTGTGAGGCGCGTTCTTGAGCGGGTTGTTGTCCTTGTCGATACGGCCCTCTTCGATATCGCGGATCTCTTCGCGGATTGCGAGCATCGCATCACAGAACCGGTCAAGCTCGGCCTTGGTTTCGCTCTCGGTTGGCTCGATCATCAGGGTTCCGGCGACCGGCCAGCTCATCGTGGGCGCATGGAAACCGTTGTCGATCAGGCGCTTGGCGATGTCATCCACGGTGACACCCGCACTCTCCGCATAGGGGCGTGTATCGATGATACACTCATGCGCCACACGGCCTGTCTTGCCACGATACAGGACGTCGTAGGCCCCTTCCAGCCGCTTGGCGATGTAGTTGGCGTTCAGGATCGCAACCCGCGTCGCCTGGGTCAGACCGTCTCCCCCCATCAGCAGGCAATAAGCCCAGCTGATCGGCAGGATCGAGGGCGAGCCATAGGGGGCCGCCGAGACGGGCCCTTCCTGTCCGCCCGTGGCCGGATGCCCCGGCAGATACGGCTCAAGATGCGCCTTGACCCCGATCGGCCCCATGCCGGGCCCTCCCCCGCCATGCGGGATGCAGAAGGTCTTGTGCAGGTTCAGGTGGCTCACGTCGCCGCCCAGATCGCCGGGACGCGACAGGCCGACCATGGCGTTCATGTTCGCGCCGTCGATATAGACCTGCCCGCCATGCTCGTGCACGATCTCGCAGACCTCGATGATGGTTTCCTCGAACACCCCGTGCGTCGAGGGATAGGTAACCATGCAACCTGCCAGGTCGTCCGCGTGTTTTTCCGCCTTGGCGCGGAAATCTTCCAGGTCGATGTCGCCGTTTGCCGCCGATTTCACCGGTACGACCTTCCAACCGACCATGTTGGCGCTGGCAGGGTTGGTGCCATGCGCGCTCATCGGGATCAGGCAGATGTTGCGGTGCGCTTCACCATTCGCGCGGTGATAGGCCGCAATGGTCAAGAGGCCGGCATATTCACCCTGCGCGCCCGAATTCGGCTGCATCGAGATCGCATCGTAACCGGTGATCTGGCACAGCTTGCTCGACAGGTCCGTGATCAGTTCGTGATAGCCCTGGGCTTGATCCGCCGGACAGAACGGATGCAGACGGGCGAATTCGCGCCAGCTCACCGGCATCATTTCGGCAGCGGCGTTCAACTTCATCGTGCAACTGCCAAGCGGGATCATCGCCCGGTCAAGTGCAAGGTCACGGTCCGCAAGGCGACGCATATAGCGCATCATCTCGGTTTCCGCGCGATTCATGTGAAAGATCGGGTGGGTCAGATATTCGGTCGTGCGATGCAGTTCGTCAGGCACCCGGTATTCCGGTTCGAACTGGTCATCCTTGCGGACTATGCCAAAGGCACGCCAGACCGCTTCGACATTCTCGGGCCGTGTGCATTCATCCAGGCTGATCCCGACGCGGTGCTCACCGACGCGGCGCAGGTTGATGTTTTCATCCACCGCAGATTTCAGAACCGCCGCCTGCAACGGCCCCACATCAACGGTGATGGTGTCAAAGAACGACTTGGGATCGACCTTGAAGCCCGCCTCTTCCAGTCCGCGGGCAAGGCGTACCGTCTTGCGGTGGATCCGCTGCGCAATGGCCTGAAGCCCCTTGGGTCCGTGAAACACCGCATACATCGACGCCATCACCGCCAGCAGCGCCTGTGCCGTGCAGACATTGCTCGTCGCCTTCTCACGGCGGATGTGCTGTTCCCGGGTTTGCAGCGACAGGCGATAGGCGCGGTTGCCGTGGCTGTCGACGCTGACCCCGACCAGCCGCCCGGGCATCGAACGGGCATAGTTCGACTTGGTTGCCATATAGGCCGCGTGCGGCCCGCCATAGCCAAGCGGAACACCAAATCTCTGGGTGCTGCCGACGGCGATATCCGCGCCCATTGCCCCCGGTTCCTTGAGCAGGGTCAGCGCCAGCGGATCGGCCGACATCACGGCAATCGCGTTGTTCTCATGCAGCGCCGCAATCTGGTCGGTGAAATCGCGCACATGCCCATAGGTGCCGGGATACTGGAAGAGCGCGCCAAATACCTTGTCCGCCTCGAGCTTGTCCGGATTGCCGACGATCACTTCGATTCCCAATGGCGCCGCGCGGGTCTGGATCACCGCGATGTTCTGCGGATGGCAATCGCGATCCACAAAGAACGCCCTGGCCTTGGATTTGGCGACCCGCTGCGCCATGGTCATCGCCTCGGCACAGGCGGTCGCCTCGTCCAGCAGCGACGCGTTGGCGATCTCGAGCCCGGTCAGGTCGCTGATCATGGTCTGGTAATTCAGCAGCGCCTCGAGCCGTCCCTGGCTGATCTCCGGCTGATAGGGCGTATAGGCGGTATACCAGGCCGGGTTTTCCAGAATGTTGCGCTGGATCGCCGGCGGCGTCATCGTGCCGTAGTAGCCCTGACCGATCAGGCTGGTCAGGACCTTGTTCTTGCCCGCCGTCAGGCGCATGTGGTGCAGCAATTCGCGCTCGGATTTGGCGCGACCGAAATCCAGCTTGTCTTTCTGCCGGATACCCTTTGGCACCGTGTCGTCGATCAGCGCGTCGATGCTCTCGGCGCCGACCGTGGCCAGCATCTCGTCCATCTCTTGCGGGGACGGGCCGATATGACGGCGATTGGCAAAATCGTAGGGCAGATAGTCGGTTGGCTCAAAAGGCATCGGGTGTCTCCAGAAAAGGCGGGGCCGGTCCCATTGGCGCCCCGTTCGTCATTCTCGTGCCGCAAGATGCGCGCCGGAAGAAAACTCCCGGCGCGCGGGATATTTATGCGATGAAATCCTTGTAGGCGGCTTCATCCATGTAATCCGCCATCGGACCGGTGTCGGACGGCTTGATCTTGAAGAACCATGCTTCGCCCTGCGCGTCCTCGTTGACCAGACCCGGATTGTCGGCCAGCGCCTCGTTCACCTCGACGATTTCGCCGTCCAGCGGGGCGAGAATATCGCTCGCCGCCTTGACGCTCTCGATCACGACGATCTCGTCATCCTTGCTGACCGCGCTGCCGGCCTCGGGCAGTTCCACGAATACGACATCACCCAGTTGTTCCGCCGCATGCTCGGTGATGCCGACAACGATCAGTTCACCTTCTTCCAGCAGCCATTCATGTTCTTCGGTAAATTTCATGTCCGGTTTTCCCTCTTGGACTAGCGCTTGAAATTGGCGGTCACGAACGGCAGCTTCGCGACCGTGAGCGGCAGGCGCTTGCCGCGCAGCTCGCCATATACTGTGGTGTCTGGTGTCGCGAGGTCGGCAGGCAGATAGCCCATCGCCACCGGCCCCCCAACGGTCGGGCCAAAGCCCCCGGATGTGATGGCGCCGATCTGCTCGCCGCCTTCGGCCTCGGCGAACAAGGCAACGCCCTCGCGCATCGGCGCCCGCCCCTGCGGCCGCAGGCCGACGCGCTTGCGATCCGGCCCCGAAGCGATTTGCCCCAGCACCGGCTCGGCCCCGGGGAAGCCGCCTGCACGGTCGCCTCCGGCACGGCGGATTTTCTGGATCGCCCAGGTCAGCCCGGCCTCGGCGGGCAGAGTGGTTTCATCGATGTCATGGCCATACAGGCACAGCCCGGCTTCCAGACGCAGGGAATCCCGCGCGCCCAGGCCAATGGGCGCAACCGCGTCATTGGACAACAGGGTGCGCGCCAGCGACTCGGCATGGTGTTCGGGAACCGAGATTTCAAAACCGTCCTCACCGGTATAGCCCGACCGCGAGATCCAGCAATCCACGCCATCCAGTTCCAGGGTCGCGACATCCATGAATGCCATCTCGGCGACACCCGCGTTCAGCCCGGCCAGCACGGCCTCGGCCGCCGGCCCCTGCAACGCGAGCAACGCACGGTCGGTGACAGGTGTCACAGAAACCGCCGGTTCCAGAGCCGCCTTCATGCGTGCGATATCCGCGTCCTTGCAAGCGGCATTGACCACCACGTAAAGGTGATCGCCCCGGTTGGCGAACATCAGGTCATCGAGGATGCCGCCCGCGTCATTCAGGAACAGACCGTATCGCTGCCGCCCTTCGGGCAGGCCCGCCACATCCATCGGAACAAGTTTTTCAAAAGCAACGGCGATGTCGGCCATCGGCGCGCCGGACAGGATCACCTGCCCCATGTGGCTGACATCGAACAGCCCGGCGCTTTGCCGTGTGTGGCTGTGTTCCGCCATGATCCCGTCGGGAAACTGCACCGGCATGTCATATCCGGCAAAGCCAACCATACGTGCGCCCAGCTCGACATGCAGCGCATGCAGCGGCGTGTGTTTCAGATCGGTCATACCTGCTCCTGTCACAGGCCGATGCGATTATGTAGAATCATCCCGGCACCCCAAACCCGCGCGACATGGCGCGGCACGATGCCCCCTCTGTCCTTTCGCCTGAGATCGCTATCCCTTCGGCGGACGCCAGGCGTCACTCTCCAGAGTTCGATAAGCAGACGGTCCTTTCGCCTGAGAGTTTCCGGGGCGGTTGCTCCTTCGGCACCGGACGATTCGCCCGGTTCTCCCGCATGCTTTCGTATACCGTAACGTCACCGCGAATATCCGGCAACCCCCTGCTTGCGACCTGCCCGGGACGATTGCCGGATCGCGCAAATGCGCTCCTCCGCGGCATAATCCGGTTGCCGTAGGCGCGTTTGGGGGCAAGGATGCCCGCATGACCGCCCTCGCGCCCAAGAAACGCCGCCCGGCGACCGCGCTGATCGCCTTTGTCCGCGCTCTTTCCATGGAAGAGCCGGTGGCGCTTGCCGAGGTTGACGCGCTCGTCGATTCTGTTTGCGCCGATCCCGCCGAGCGGGCCGCGCTCGTGTCGGCCTTGCAGCAGGTCAACCACGACGAGGTGACCTTTGTGCTGTGCGATCTGATCGGGCGGCGGATCGCACGACTGCGCGAACGCGAAAGCGGCCTGCGCGACCTTGACGAGGTGATCGGCGTCTGGACCCAGCGGCTGAGCGCCGGGGCGCTTCTGGCGGCGGCGGGCGCGGCGATTGCCGGTGCCCTGATCGGCACTCCCGCCATTGCCGCGCTGGCGGTGCCCGCCGTCGGGGGAATCGCCGTGGCGCTCGGCAGGTTGCGGCTGCGCCGGGGGCAGGCCGCAATCGGCCGCGAGCGTGAGGAAACCGAGCATTTGCTGCGAAACGTGCAGGATTCGCGGTAAGGCGGAGCGGTCGTAAAGAATCCTTTTTTCGCAATGCGCTACGCCTTATTCTCGCGTCCGGGACAGCGGGTGTTCCGGTATATCTCGCGCGATTCGGGGTAAGCCTGCTGGTTTCGACACGAATTCCGGGCATATTCGGGGCTGTCGATAGTGGAAATCCTGTCCGGGATCGCCTATATTGGGGGTCAGAGAAGGAGTTCTGTGATGTTTGAGACTCTTGGTTTGGATGGCCTGATACTGGGAACCAGCGTTTGCGCGGGTCTTATTGGCCTGGGTGCTGCGTCGTACATGAGCTTTCGCGCGCGTCAGGCGGAGACGGTGCCGGATGTCAGTAAAAGCGTCAAATCGGCGCCTTATCACCGCCTTCACAACATTTTGCCGATCGAGCGCTGAAACGGCGCTCTAGCCCTCCGGCCCCATCCTGTTGAACCAGTCGAAATCGCGCACGCTGATCACGCCGGACAGGATGATGGCAACGACCACCCCCCATATAACCAGCGCCACGCCCGTGGTGATCAACGCCTTTTTCCTGATATTGTGAATTTCAGGCGCCCCGGCGTGGGTGCCCGGTTCGACCTTTCCCATGTCGCCCTGCGTTCGCAGACGGATCGGCAGGGCGATAAAGAAGGTCATGAACCAGATGATCGCGAACAGAACGATTGCCGATGCGATGGACATGCGAGACTCCTGTTTTCAGTAAGCTGTCGCTCAGACCTGTTCCAGTTCGACAAGACAGCCGTTGAAATCCTTGGGGTGCAGGAACAGCACGGGCTTGCCGTGGGCGCCAATCTTGGGATCGCCGTCGCCCAGCACCCGCGCACCCGTCGATTTCAGATGATCGCGCGCTGCGAGAATGTCCTCGACCTCATAGCACACATGATGGATGCCGCCCGAGGGATTCTTGTCGAGAAACCCCTGAATCGGGCTGTTGTCGCCCAGCGGGTAAAGAAGTTCGATCTTGGTATTCGGCAATTCGATGAATACCACGGTCACCCCGTGATCGGGTTCGTCCTGTGGCGCGCCAACCTTGGCACCAAGAGCACCGGCATATTGCGCTGACGCGGCCTCAAGGTCCGGTACGGCGATGGCAACATGGTTCAGGCGTCCGATCATGAATCTTTCCTCATCTGCTTTGGTCACGACCTTATGCGTCGCGCGCCGGGCAAGGGCAATGGGACCAAATCGCCCATTTGGCACAACACGCGTCAGAGATCGACCGTCAGCGTCACCCGGTCGCCGCAAAACCACGTCCGGCCGTATTCCACCGGTGTCCCGCCGCCATCGACATTCACGCTTGTCGTCCGCAACAGCGGATCGCCTTCGCGGATTTCGAGATGCAGGGCCTGCGTCGCATCGGCCAGCACCGCGGTCAAGCGCGTTGAGGCGCGGGTATAATCGGGAATGCCGACGCGGCGCAGTGCTTCGGTGACACTGCTGGTCTCAGCCAATGCCGCGTCGATTCCCGCCAGTCGCTGCATCGGAAACACGCTTTCGAACACCGCGATTGGCACGCCATCCGCCAGCGACAGGCCATGATAGGCGCACACCTCGCTGCCTGACGCAATTGCAAGCGTCTCAGCTTCGGTCGTTGTTGCGGCGCGGATTTCAATCTGCAACACGCGCTTGAGAGGGATACGCCCCGCCGCCAGCAGGTTTTCGTGAAATCGCACGCGCTGGCTGATCGGATAGCTCGCCGGAGTCGCGGCCACAAAGGCGCCCGACCCGCGGCGGGTGCGGACCAACCCGGCCTCGACAAGATCGGCCAGGGCGCGGCGTACCGTATGCCGATTGACCCCGAACCGCGCCGCCAGCGTCGCCTCGGTCGGCAGTTTGTCCCCCGGACCGTACCGGCCCTCTGCGATGTCACTGCGAAGTGCATTTGCGATGGCGCGCCAGACCGGTGTGCGGGGGCGATCATGTTCATACAAAATTCACAAATCCCTGCTGTCGCGAATCGTCGTCTCTGCTATGATGTGTCTAGTTGTATAGTAACAGACGAAGTTGTCGAGATGAAGGATACAAAACGCCAGACCTGGATGAGCCTCCTGGCCAAGGCGGATGCAGGCCGTGTTCCCGAATTGCTCGGACAGGCCGGACCCCACCCGGATTTCGAATGGCTGCGCGCCCCGGAAATCGGCAGCGTGATGGTGCAGGGCCGCACCGGCGGAACCGGCGCACCATTCAACCTGGGCGAAATGACCGTGACGCGCTGCACTCTGCGACTGAGCAGCGGCGAGGTCGGTCACGCCTGTCTCAAGGGACGCCGCAAGGGTGACGCAGAAGCCGCCGCCGTGGTTGACGCTCTGATGCAGACATCGGCCGCAGCCCGGATGCGCAGCGAGGTCCTCGGCCCGCTGGCAGAAGACGCCGCGAGGGCCAGACACTGCCGCGCCGCCAAGGCAGCAGCAACCAAAGTCGATTTCTTCACGATGGTCAGAGGAGAGGATTGATGCGGACAGACACCCTATCCGGCGGCTTCACCGATCCGTCCGTCCAGTCGGCGCACGCGTTTCGCGGCGTCATGGAGGCGATGGCGCGTCCCGGCACGATCCAGGACATCGACGGAGCAGAGCCTCCTGCGCCCTTGTCCAGGGCCGCGGGCGCGGTTCTGCTGACACTGTGCGATACGGAAACACCCATCCATCTGGCTGGCGCGACCGATTGTGACGCGGTGCGCAGATGGCTTGCCTTTCATACGGGCGCGCCCTTGTCAGGACCGTCTCACTGCATGTTCGCGGTTGGCGCATGGGGGGCGCTTGCGCCCGTGTCCAGCTATCCGGTCGGCACCCCGGAATATCCGGATCGTTCGGCAACACTGATCGTCGAATGCGCAGAGCTTGCAGCATCTGGCGCGACGCTCCGGGGCCCCGGGATCAGGGAGACCGCGCGCCTGTCGTTACCGGACACAGAATTCTTCCGGACCAATCGCGCACATTTCCCGCTGGGGCTTGATTTCATCTTTACCAGCGGCAGCCAACTGGCGGCTCTGCCCCGCACAACCGAGGTATCCTGATGTATGTTGCTGTCAAAGGGGGCGAACGTGCGATTGAAAACGCGCATGCCTGGCTCGCCGAGGAACGAAGGGGCGACACGGATGTTGCGGAACTCGACATTCAGCAGATACGCGAACAGCTGAGCCTCGCGGTCAACCGGGTCATGGCAGAGGGATCGCTGCATGATCCCGACCTCGCCGCGCTCGCGATCAAGCAGGCACGCGGCGACCTGATCGAGGCGATTTTCCTGATCCGTGCCTATCGCACCACCCTGCCCCGGTTCGGTATGACCAAACCGATCGAAACCGCCGAAATGGCCTGTGACCGGCGGATCAGCGCCACGTTCAAGGATGTTCCCGGCGGTCAGATCCTCGGGCCGACCTTCGACTACACCCATCGTCTGCTGGACTTCAAGCTGGCCGCCGAGGGCGAACCGGTGACGGCGGAGCAACGCGATGCCGACCCCGCCCCGGTTCCGCATGTCACCGAATTCCTGAACCGCGAATCGCTGATCGAAGAGGCCCCGCAGGACGACACGCCCCCGCCCGACCTGACCCGAGAACCGCTGGAACTCCCGGCGGCGCGCGCGTTGCGGCTTCAGGCGCTCAGCCGCGCGGATGAGGGGTTCACGCTCTCCATGGCCTATTCGACCCAGCGGGGCTATGCGCGCAACCACGCCTTTGTCGGAGAACTGCGCGTCGGGACCGTTCCGGTCGAAATGGAAATCCCCGAGTTGGGTTTCGCGGTCGAGATCGGGGAAATCACCTTGACCGAATGCGAAACCGTGAACCAGTTCAAGGGCTCGCGCACCGAGCCGCCGCAATTCACCCGGGGTTACGGCCTGGTTTTCGGTCATTCCGAGCGCAAGGCGATCTCGATGGCGCTGGTCGATCGCGCCCTGCGATGGGAGGAACTTGGCGAAGACAACTCGGGCGCCCCGGCGCAGGATGCCGAATTCGTCCTCTACCACGCCGACAATATTCAGGCGTCCGGTTTTCTCGAACATATCAAACTGCCCCATTACGTCGATTTTCAGTCCGAACTGGAACTGGTGCGCAAGATGCGGCGCGAAGCGAATGCCCAGACGCGGGAGGCAGCCGAATGAGCGGGTACAATTTCGCCTATCTCGACGAACAGACCAAGCGGATGATCCGCCGCGCGATTCTCAAGGCGCTGGCTATCCCCGGTTACCAGGTGCCATTCGCCAGCCGCGAAATGCCGATGCCTTATGGCTGGGGCACCGGGGGCGTTCAGGTTTCGGCCGCGGTGCTGACGCCCGAGGATCGTTTCAAGGTGATCGACCAGGGGGCCGACGACACGACCAATGCGGTCTCGATCCGGCGCTTCTTCGAACGGACCGCCGGTATCGCCACGACCACCGCGACGAGTCACGCGACGGTGATCCAGACCCGCCACCGCATCCCCGAAGAGCCACTGCGCGAGGGGCAGATCCTGGTCTATCAGGTCCCGATCCCGGAACCGTTGCGCTTTCTTGAACCGCGCGAAAGCGAAACCCGCAAGATGCACAGCCTCGCGGAATACGGCTTGATGCATGTCAAGCTCTACGAGGACATAAGCCGCCACGGCCATATCGCGACGACCTATGCCTACCCGGTCAAGGTCGAGGAGCGCTATGTGATGGATCCGTCGCCAATCCCCAAATTCGACAATCCGAAACTGTCGGACTGCGCGGCGATCCAGCTCTTTGGCGCAGGACGCGAGCAGCGGATATATGCGCTGCCGCCTTATACCACTGTGACCAGCCTCGATTTCGAAGATCATCCGTTTGATCCGTCCAGGGCCGATCACCCCTGCGGTCTCTGCGGATCGGTTGAGACCTATCTGGACGAAGTGATCATGGACGATGCCGGCGGCCGGATGTTCGTCTGTTCCGACACAGATCATTGCGAGACCCGTCAAAATGCCGGCTATCGCGGAAAGGACGCAGGATGACCCCGCTGCTTTCAGTGCAGGGCATGACCCGCAGCTACGGCAACCACCTTGGATGTTCGGACGTGTCGTTCGATCTCTACCCCGGCGAGGTCATGGGCATTGTCGGCGAGAGCGGGTCGGGCAAGTCCACCCTGCTGAACTGCCTGGCGGGGCACCTGACGCCGGATGCCGGATCGGTGATCTATGACACCCGGGGACACGGCCCGCGCGACACCGTGACGATGTCGGAACCCGAACGTCGGATGCTCGGCCGGACCGACTGGGCCTTTGTCCACCAGCGTGCCAGCGACGGGCTGCGCATGGGGGTGTCGGCAGGCGGCAATGTGGGCGAGCGCCTGATGGCAATCGGCAACCGCCATTATGGCGACATTCGCGGACACGCAATCGACTGGCTGGACCGCGTCGAGATCGACGCGGGGCGCATCGACGACCGTCCGGTCACGTTTTCCGGCGGCATGCAGCAGCGGCTTCAGATCGCGCGAAACCTCGTGACCGGACCAAGGCTTGTTTTCATGGACGAACCGACGGGCGGGCTGGATGTCAGCGTGCAGGCGCGGCTGCTTGACCTGTTGCGCGGGCTGGTCCGCGACATGGGGCTTTCGGCGATCATCGTCACCCATGATCTTGCGGTCGTGCGACTTCTGGCGGACCGGCTGATGGTGATGAAATCGGGGCGCGTGGTGGAACACGGGCTGACCGACCGGGTGCTTGACGATCCGCAACACGCCTATACGCAGTTGCTCGTCAGTTCGGTATTGCAGGTGTAAGGACACGAAGATGATCGAACTCAGAAATGTTTCCAAGACCTTCACGCTGCACAACCAGGGCAGTGCCGTCATCAACGTGCTTGCGCATGTCGATCTCAGCGTCCGGCCCGGCGAATGTGTCGCGCTGACGGGGTCATCCGGGGCGGGCAAATCCACGCTGATGCGGATGATCTATGGCAACTACATGGCCCGGAGCGGCGCAATCCGCGTCGGAGGCGTCGATCTGGTTCAGGCCGAACCGCGCGAGATCATCCGCATCCGGCGCGAGACACTGGGCTATGTCAGCCAGTTCCTGCGCGTCGTGCCCCGCGTTCCGACACTGCAGGTGGTCGCCGAACCGTTGCGCGTCATCGGAACGCCGGCAGACCGCGCCGAGGCACAGGCCCGCGATCTGTTAACCCGGCTGAACATTCCCCGGCGCCTCTGGTCGCTTTCGCCGACAACCTTTTCCGGCGGCGAGCAACAGCGGGTGAACATCGCGCGGGGTTTCGTGCATCCCTATCCGGCGCTGCTGCTGGATGAACCCACGGCGAGCCTCGATCCGGAAAACCGCGACATCGTTCTCGGCCTCATTGAAACCGCGAAACAGCGCGGTGCGGCCATTGTCGGCATCTTTCACGACACCGATGCCAGAAACCGGGTCTGCGACCGCGAGATCGATGTCGGACAATTCACGCCGGAGCAGGCCGCATGAGCGCCGCGGCCCTCATCGCCGTTGTCGGTCCCTCCGGTGTCGGCAAGGACAGCGTGATGTCCGGCATCGCCGCCGCGAAACCGGCGTTCCGGCTGGTGCGCCGCGTCATCACCCGCGCTCCCGGTCTGGGCGGCGAAGACTATGATGCGGTCACCGGATCGGAATTCGCAAAAATGGCACGCAATGGCGCATTCTGCGTGAACTGGCAGGCGCATGGGTTGCACTATGGCGTTCCCGCCGATGTGTTGGCGGATGTCCGCTCCGGGGTCACTTGCATCGCGAATCTCTCGCGGACCGCGCTGGTGCAGGCGGATGGCATCTTTCCCCGCCTGCGCGTGCTCAACATGACGGCCAGCCCATCGGTGCTGCGCCAGCGTCTGATCGCACGCGGGCGCGAATCCGAAGATGAAATCGACCGTCGGCTCATACAGGCTGCGAAACCGCTGCCAGATGGTCTGGATGTGATCGAGATATGCAATGACGGATCGCTGGAGCATACCGTTGACATGGCGCTGGCAGCACTTCAGCCGGTGAGGGTGTAGCATTGGATCAATTCGAAATGCCCATCCTTCCGCTCGCCGACGAGAGCAATGGCATCCATCACAAACGGGGCGGGCAGATCCGGCATATGCGCGGTGGCGGTTTCGTGCCACTGAGCCACCTCGTCAGGAGCCAGACGACCGGTCAGCGTCATGTGAAAGCGGAACTCTTCCATCACGTAGGGATACCCCCAGCGCGTCAGCAACGCGTCCTGTCGTTCGGTCAGGCGCGCGCGGCGGCGGCGCGACAGCTCTGCCGCATCCGGGGGCGCGCGCCAATCGTCGAGCGCGCGAACGCAGGTTGCAGCCACCCGTTCGATGCCGCCCGTATCCCCGACAGGGGTCAGGGCCAGGAACCGCCCGATCCGCGACAGGTGCAGACCCTCGCAGCGCGCCGGAGCACAAGTTGCCGCCATAGCCTGCACCGCCCTTGCCAGCCCGTCCGGATCGCACCCGTCAGCCAGCCGGAATGGCGGCTTGAGCGTGCCGTGAAACCCGTATTTGCGCGGTGTCCGCGTGATCGTGGCAAGCCCGGCAATACCCGGTTGTGCCACCGCGCTGCCGGTTGCCAAATCCCATCCCAGCCAACGCGCCCCAAACTCGGCCAGCGCGCCATGGGGCGGAACGAAGTAGATCGCAAAGCGAGTATATGACATGAACTCTCCTATCGTACCGACATCCCTGGCATCCGCCGGTAAAGGTTCCATGTCAGAGGAGCTTTGTCTTGCCAATGCCCGACTGGTTCTGAACGACACGGTGGTGACGGGGTGCCTCACGATCAGGGACGGCGTGATCGATACCATCTCGGAAGGCGACACGGTTGCCGATGGCGCAATCGACTGCGATGGCGATCTTGTCATTCCAGGACTCGTGGAACTGCACACCGACAATCTGGAGCGCCATATCGAACCACGTCCGAAAGTGGATTGGCCCCACCTGCCCGCGATTCTCGCCCATGATGCGGAACTGGCCTCGACCGGGATCACAACGGTGTTCGACGCGCTGCGCGTCGGTTCGATCCACGGCGGCCAGATGCGATATGCGCCCTATGCGCGCACCCTCGCGAACGAACTTCTGGCCGCGCGCGCCGCGGGCCATCTCAGGGTCAGCCACTTTCTGCACCTGCGTGCCGAGATCTGTTCGGAAACGCTGCTCGAAGAGCTGGCGGAGTTCGGCCCCGAGGACCGCGTCGGCATCCTCAGCCTGATGGATCACACGCCGGGCCAGCGGCAATTCCGCGATCTGGCGGCGCTCAAGACCTACCTGTCGAAAAAGCGCGGTTTTGACGACGCCGAATTTGCCGAGCATGTGGAGAACCTGAAGGCGCTGCAAGATGCCAACGGCCAAAAGCATCAGGCCGGGGCGGTCGCCGCATCGCGACGGCTGGGCGCGGTTCTGGCGAGCCATGACGATACCACGGCGGATCAGGTGGCGGTGTCGCGCACGCAAGGCGTCGCCTTTGCCGAATTTCCCACCACCCACGAGGCGGCTGCCGCCTGCCGCGCGCATGCCGTCGCGGTGATGATGGGGGCGCCCAACATCATCCGGAACAGGTCGCATTCCGGCAACGTCGCCGCCCTGGAACTGGCCGAGGCGGGATTGCTCGACATCGTCTCGTCCGACTATGTCCCGTCGGCTCTGCTTCTGTCCGCGTTCCGGCTGGCCGAGGTCTGGCAGGATCTGCCACGCGCGATTGCCTGCGTCACCCGCAACCCGGCGCGCGCTGCAGGCCTCACCGATCGCGGCGATCTGATGCCGGGGCAACGCGGTGACGTGCTGCGCGTGGGCATGGCCGGAACCACACCGATGGTGCGTGCGGTCTGGTGTCGCGGGCAGCGGATCGGCTGAGGCCGGGGGTCAGGACCAGGGCCCTCTGGGGCCGGCGGGCCTGCGCACCTTCGGCACACGGCTTTGGGCCACCGCAGGTTCGGGCGCGCGCCGTGTCTGGCCCGCCATCGCCCGCAGTGCCGCGATGCGGTTCTCGGTCGCAGGATGGGTGGTGAACAGGTTGTCGCGCTTGTGCGCATGCAACGGGTTGATGATGAACATATGCGCCGTCGCCGGGTTGCGTTCGGCGGCGTCATTGTCGATCCGCGCCGCACCCATCGCGATCTTTTCCAGCGCCGAGGCCAGCCAGAGCGGATGCCCGCAGATTTCGGCCCCCGCCTTGTCGGCGGCATATTCCCGCGTCCGGCTGATTGCCATCTGCACCAGGGTCGCGGCAAGCGGCGCGAGAATCATCATCAAGAGCGTACCCAAAAGGCCCAGCCGCTCGCGCGAGCCGCCAAAGAACAGGGCGAAATTGGCCAGCATCGAGATCGCCCCGGCAAATGTCGCCGTAACGGTCATGATCGCGGTATCGTGGTTGCGGATATGGGCCAGTTCATGCGCGATCACCCCGGCCAGTTCCTCGCGGCTCAGGCTGCGCAGAAGTCCGGATGTCACCGCCACCGCCGCGTTGGCAGGATTGCGGCCGGTGGCAAAGGCATTGGGTTGCGGTGTGTCGATCAGATAGACGCTGGGTTCCGGAAGGCCGGCGTTCCGGGCCAGTTCGGCGGTCAGCGCATGAAGACCCATCGGGTCCCCCGGCGCCACCGGTTGCGCACCATGCATCCGCAGGACCATGCGGTCCGAGTTCCACCACGTAAAGACATTCATCGCGGCCGCAACGACCAGTGCGATCATCGCACCGCCCCAGCCACCGATCAGATACCCGACGCCCATGAAGAGCGCGGTCATCGCCGCCATCAACATCGCGGTCTTTACATAGCCCATTGCCGTCTCCGGAACCTCATTCATTTCCAACGCATGAGATATGGGGAGGCTTGCGCAATGTGCAAGCAGGGGCGGCACGCCGTTCCCCGGGCATCTGAAAGAACACGCCCGGCATAGACGACAGACCCCGAGGCAGTTATCAGGCGGCCAGCCCCCTGGCACCCATTTCAAGATATTTTTTCCGGCGATCCGCGATCAGCGTCGCCCTGTCCTTGTCGCCAAGTTCACCGAGCATCGCGGCAATGTTCTTTTCGACCGCGGCAATCGCCGCTGTCTTGTCGCGATGTGCGCCGCCCTTGGGCTCGGGGATGATCCGGTCGATCACGCCCAGTTTCTTGAGGTCGGGCGCCGTCAGGCGCAACGCTTCGGCGGCCTCGCGCATCTTTTCCGAGTTCTTCCACAGGATCGAGGCACAGCCTTCGGGCGAGATCACCGAATATACCGAGTATTCGAGCATCGCGATCCGGTTCGCCGTGGCAAAGGCAACCGCCCCGCCCGAACCGCCTTCGCCGATGATCACGCTGACCAGAGGGACGCCGATTTGCAGGCAGGCTTCGGTGGACCGGGCAATCGCCTCGGATTGTCCACGTTCTTCCGCGCCCTTGCCCGGATAGGCGCCGGTCGTGTCCACCAGCGTCACCACCGGCAGGTTGAACCGGTCGGCGAGCTGCATCAGGCGCACGGCCTTGCGATAGCCCTCGGGGCGCGCCATGCCGAAATTATGCTCGATCCGCGATTTGGTGTCGCTGCCCTTCTCGTGTCCGATCACCATCACCGGCCGGTCGTGAAACCGGGCAAGACCGCCCATCACCGCAAGGTCATCGGCAAAATTCCGATCACCCGCCAGCGGCGTGAACTCGGTGAACAGGGCCTTGACGTAATCCTTGCAATGGGGCCGTCCCGGGTGGCGGGCCACCTGGCACCGGCGCCAGGGCGTCAGGTCGGAATAGAGATCGTCAAGCAGCTTGGCCGCCTTCTGGTCCAGCGCCGTCGCCTCGTCCGCAACATCCATCTCTTCATTCGCGCGCGCCAGCGCACGCAGCTCTTCGGCCTTGCCTTCGATTTCGGCGAGGGGTTTTTCGAAATCCAGATACTGGGTCATAGTCGCGCTCCCGTGATTGATGCGTATATGACCAAAGGCGCGGGGGTTTGCAATTGCCGGAGATCACGGTTGCCGCGTTGCGGCGTTCAAACCGGTGAATTTGCGCGTCACGACCTGCCCCTGCCCCCGGTCAGGGCCAGAGCACGGGATAGAGCGAGGCCACGAGCAGTACGGCCATGGTCCAGTTGAACGCGACGAGGCGGGTTCGGTTGGTGAGAATATGCGCCAGTTGCTGGCCCAGCAGCGTCCAGCTGCCCACGGAAGGCAGGTTGATCGTGCCAAAGACCAGCCCCACCAGCACGACCGAGCCAAAGCTCTGCGTCGGGGTATAGGCGCTGATCGCGGTCAGCGCCATGGCCCAGGCCTTGGGGTTGACCCATTGAAACGCCGCCGCCTGAAGAAAGGTCATGGGCCGGCCCACCTCCGCAGTTTCATCGGTAGGTGCGGCGGTGGCAATCTTGTAGGCAAGAAACAGCAGGTAAACCACGCTGATCCCCTTGAGCAGGTCATACGCCACCGGAAACGCCTCAAACAGCCCGATCAGCCCCGCGCCCAGCAACAGGATCATCACCACGAACCCCAGCCCGACGCCCAGCATATGCGGGATGGTGCGACGAAAGCCGAAGTTCGCACCCGATGTCATCAGCATCAGGTTGTTCGGCCCCGGTGTGATCGACGAGACGAAGGCAAAGAGCGCGAGCGCCAGAAAAAGGTCAATATCCATGACTATTTCCATACAGCAAAACGATACGCCGGTGTTATTCGGTTTTGTGCGGCACCGCATCACGCAACCAGATGAATCCGCCCAGGCCGATTGACTTGCCTGTGCATTTCATCACGGTTTCACGTGTCCGCGAGTTCAGGGGAATTCTTGCCAACCCTTTGCCTGTGGACTTTCAATGCCCCGCTTGCCAAGCTATGATGCCGCAAAAATGGCGGTTTGCGCCAAAGCAGTATGACCGGAAAACCGGCCGGGGCGCATGAAACGCCTGTTTGCAGGCAAGGAATTTGGCATGAACCGAATGAAACCTGGCCTCGGGCCATCCTTTCGTTTGACCGGGGCAGTCCTGATCGCGGCGGCACTCTCGGCCTGCGGTGATGACGGTCTGTGGCTGAAGAGCGCCGGTTCCGAGACCGAAAACACCGTGACCAGAACCGACACAAAGGGCGCTCAGCGCGATATCGAAGCCCCCGAGGTGTTTGACATCTCCGAAGCCGGCCTGTGGGATGGTCGCCCTTCGCTCGGTGGCATCTGGGTGGCGCATCCGGATGTGACCGATCCGCATCGCGTCATCATCCGCAACACGTCGAACGACACCTCGGTTGTCGGCGCGTTGTTCCGGCGGGAGCGCGATATACCCGGCCCGCGCATCCAGGCGTCGTCAGACGCGGCCGAGGCCCTGGCCATGTTGCCCGGCGCACCGGTCAATCTGCATGTCACCGCGCTGCTGCGCGAGCCCGTTGCCGAAGAGGCCGAGGCCGAAACCCCACAAACAGAGGCGCAGGACAGCCATGCGACCGGACGTGTCGACGACGACATCGTTGCCGGTGCAGTCACCGCCGTCGAGCCGGATGCGCCCGCGCCCAAGGAAAGGAAATTCCGTTGGCCCTGGTCCAGATCCCGGAATGACGACGCAGCGACCGACAGCGTGATTACCCCGCTCGACGCGCCCGCCGATGTTCTCGAAACGCCGCTGGAACCGACGGAAGACTCCGCCGCCCTGCCGGATCGCGACCGCAACGGCATATCTGCCCCCGCCGGGCACCGGTCCGCGCAACTCCGGCTCGCGCAAACCAAGCCCTCCATCACCTGAGCAGGGAGACTTCCCCGTGAAACGTCTTATCAAATCCGTCCTGGCCGTTGCGGTGCTGCTGACGCAGCCGATTGCAGCACATGCCTTTGATACCTCCGCCGCCGCCTATGTTCTGGACCAGACCACAGGCACCGTTCTGTTGTCGAAAAACGCGGACGAACCGCTGCCGCCCGCCTCGATGTCCAAGCTGATGACGCTCTATGTCGCGTTCGAAGCCATCCGCGACGGGCGGCTGACCCTGGACGAACGCCTGCCGGTCTCCAGCCACGCGATGAGCTACAAGGGTTCGACCATGTTCCTGGACACCAATGACAGGGTGCGCGTCGAGGACCTGTTGCGGGGCATCATCGTGCTGTCAGGCAACGATGCCTGCGCCGTCATTGCCGAAGCCCTCAGCCCTGACGGCACCGAGCCGGGATTTGCCCGTTACATGACCGAGCGTGCGCGTCAGATCGGCATGACCAATTCGACCTTTACCAATTCGAACGGCTGGCCCCAGGCCGGGCATCGCATGTCGGTGCATGACCTCGCGGTTCTGGCCAACCGGCTTATCAGCGACTTCCCCGAGTTCTACCCGCTTTTCGCCGAACGTGAATTTGCCTTTGACGGCCGCGCCCCGTCAAACATCCGCAACCGCAACCCGTTGCTGACCCTCGACATCGGCGCGGACGGGCTCAAGACCGGACACACGCAAGAGGCGGGATACGGACTTGTCGGCTCGGCCAAACAGGGCGACCGCCGGGTGATTTTCGTGATTTCCGGTCTCGACACCGAAGCCCGCCGCGCAGAGGAGGCCGAAGCCATTGTTAACTGGTCGTTTCGCCAATTTGCCGAAAAAACCATCGCAAGAACGGGAACGCCGGTCACGCAAGCCGAGGTCTGGATGGGCGGACAGCCCACGGTAGACCTGGTTCCCGCCGAAGACATGACAATCCTCTTGCCGGTTCTTGGCAGCGGCAACCTGAATGCCGAAGTGGTGTATAACGGCCCCATCAAGGCACCGATCGCCCAAGGCCAGGAACTTGCCGAACTGGTGATTTCGCCCGAGGGATTGCCGGAAACCCGCCTGCCCCTGGTGGCAGGACATGCGGTGGGCAATGGCGGCTTCATCGTGCGGGTCAGGACCGCGGCGCAATACCTGATCACTCAGTTCCTCAATGGCCCCCAGACGGAGGCAATGTGACCGGCCGGCAGGCCGGGAACGGCGTCTTTCTGACTTTCGAAGGTATTGACGGGTCGGGCAAATCGACACAGGCACGGTTGCTGGCCGAGCGGTTGCGCGACGATGGGCACGACGTGGTGCTGACCCGCGAGCCGGGCGGGTCCACCGGTGCCGAAGAAATTCGCCGCCTGGTGCTCGAAGGCGATCCCGACCGCTGGTCGGCTGAAACCGAGATCCTGCTGTTCACCGCCGCCCGCCGCGATCACATGGAGCGTACGATCCTGCCCGCTCTCGCGCAGGGCAGGATCGTGATCTGCGATCGGTTTGCCGACAGCACCCGCATGTACCAGGGGCTGTCACGCGGCGACCTGCGCGGGCTTGTCGATACGCTGCACGACCTGATGATCGCGCGCGAACCGGACATGACCGTGCTGATCGACATGGACCCCGAGACCGGGCTGCGCCGCGCCCGGGACCGTCAGGGCAGCGAAGAGCGGTTCGAGGATTTCGGACCCGAATTGCAACACAGGATGCGCGCGGGCTTCCTCGGACTGGCCACGGAATTTGCCGAACGTTTCCGCGTCGTTGACGGCAACCGGCCCATTGAAAGCGTGGCCCGCGATGTCGTTGCCGCGACCAGGGCGCTGCTGACATGACCGACAGTCCACCTCCGCCCGATCAGGTTCCGGGCGCTCCACACCCCAGGGAATGCCCCCGCCTCATCGGTCAGGATACAGCACAGGCCACATTTCTCGACGCTTTCGCCGCCGGTCGGCTGCATCATGGCTGGCTTCTGACCGGACCGCGCGGAATCGGCAAGGCAACGCTGGCCTGGCGGATTGCGCGCTTCCTGTTGGCAACGCCGGACGTGAACAGCGGCGGATTGTTCGATGCGCCGCCACCGCCCGACACGCTTGATATCGACCCCGAGCATCCCGTTGCCCGACGGATCCTCGCAGGTGCCGATCCGGGCCTCGCCGCGATCACGCGCAGTATCAACGAAAAGACCGACCGCATGCGCAGCGAGATCGTTGTGGACGATATCCGCAAGCTCAACCGTTTTTTCGGCCTGTCCGCGGCAGATGGCGGGCGGCGTGTGGTCATCGTCGATACTGCCGACGAGATGAACGTATCGGCCGCCAATGCCCTGCTCAAGATGCTCGAAGAGCCACCCGCCCGCACCACGCTGCTGCTGATTTCGCATCAACCTTCGGCGCTGCTTCCGACCATCCGATCGCGATGCCGGACACTGCGGCTTGCCCCCCTCGGCCCGCCCGACATGCAAGTGGCGCTGGCTCAGGCAGGGGCGGACATCCCCGCCGGCTCGGATCAGGCTACACGCCTCGCGGCACTGGCCTCCGGGTCCGTGGGCGAAGCGCTTCGGATCGTCACGCATGACGGCCTCGGGCTTTATGCCGAACTCTTCGTGATTCTCGATTCGCTGCCCAGGCTCGATCGCCAACGGGCGCTGGCGCTTGCGGACCTCGCGGCACAACGCGGCGCGGGCGAGCGGTTCGAACTCCTGCTGACGCTGATCGACACGGCGCTTGCGCGGCTCGCCCGCACCGGAGCCACCGGGACGGCCCCCTTGCCCGAGGCTGCCCCCAACGAGGCCGCCATCCTGACCCGGCTTTCGCAGGATAACCGAAAAGCCCGCGCCTGGGCCGGGATTGCGACCACGATCACCCAGCGCGCGCGACATGGTCAGGCGGTCAACCTTGACCCTGCCGCGCTTGTCCTAGATACGGTTTTCAAGATGCAGGAAACCGCCGCGGGCTAGGCCCGGACCAAGGGCCATGACAGACACACCCCAGATTACCGACAGCCATTGCCACCTCGATTTCCCCGATTTCGACGGACAGCTTGACGAGATAATCGCCAGAGCCGGTGCTGCCGGTGTCACACGCATGGTGACCATCTGCACGAAGCTGGCCAATGAACCGGCGGTGCGGGCCATTGCCGAGGCCCATGCGCCGGTCTTCTACGCCGCCGGCACCCACCCGATGAGCGCGGCAGACGTCCCGCTGGTGAGCGTCGACGACCTCGTGGCGCTGGCGGATCATCCCAAATTCGTCGGCATCGGCGAAACCGGACTCGATTATCACTACACCGCCGACAGCGCCCGGATTCAGCAAGAGAGCCTGCGCGTTCACATCGCCGCCGCGCGTGACACCGGACTGCCCCTGATCATCCACGCCCGCGCAGCCGATGAAGACATGGCGCGCATCCTGACAGAGGAATACGCAAACGGCGCCTTCACCTGCGTGATGCATTGCTTTTCGTCGTCGGCGGCGCTTGCTCGCGCAGCACTCGATCTCGGGTTCTACCTGTCGATGTCGGGCATTGCCGCCTTCCCCAAGAGCCAGGAGTTGCGCGACATCTTCGCCGCCGCCCCGCTCGACCGGATACTGGTGGAAACCGATTCGCCCTATCTGGCACCGCCGCCGCATCGGGGCAAACGAAACGAGCCGGCCTATACCGCGCAGACCGCCCGGAAAGGCGCCGAGGTTTTCGGGCTCGACTACGCCGAATTCGCCGCCCGGACACAACAGAATTTTGATCGCCTGTTTACCAGGGTCGCGCGCTACGAGGCCGCTGCCTGATGGCTGATATCCGGTACACCATCCTCGGCTGCGGATCGTCCGGCGGCGTGCCCCGCCTTGGCGGACATTGGGGTGATTGCGATCCCACCAATCCGAAAAACCGCCGCCGCCGCTGTTCGCTGCTGGTCGAGAGGGACGGGCCCGGCGGCACCACCGCTGTGCTGATCGACACCTCGCCCGACCTGCGCGGCCAACTCCTCGACAGCGGCACCGGGCGCCTTGACGGAGTCGTCTACACCCATGCGCACGCCGATCACGTCCACGGGATCGACGACCTTCGCATGATCGTCTTCAACATGCGCACGCGCCTGCCGGTCTGGGCCGATGGCGATACCCAGAACGCCCTGCTCTCGCGGTTCGGCTATGCGTTCGTGCAACCCGAAGGCTCGCCCTACCCGCCGATCCTCGACATGAAAACCATCGACGGCGCGTTCCGGATCGACGGGCCGGGTGGACCCATCCCCTTCCTACCCTTCCGCGTCGGGCATGGTTCGATCGATTCTCTGGGCTTCCGCATCGGCAACGTCGCCTATCTGCCCGATGTCGCAACCGTCTACGATGACGCATGGCCCGCGCTCGAAGATCTCGATTGCTGGATCGTCGATGCGCTGCGGCGTGCGCCTCATCCCACCCATACGCATCTCGAACAGTCGCTCGGCTGGATCGAACGTGTCGGTGCCAGGCAGGCGGTGCTGACCAACATGCATATCGACATGGATTACGACACCGTGATGGCCGAAACCCCCGACAATGTCATCGCCGCCCATGACGGCCTGACCCTGCGCTTCCCGCTGTGAGCATCCAGCCCTTCATCTTTGTCCAAATACTCCCGCCGGAGGCTCCCCTCCTTCACCGCGGCCACGGCACTCGCTGATGTTCCAGACACTGATCACCGTCATCCTGCCCGTTTTCCTTGTCATCGGCTCCGGCTACCTGACAACGCGGTATCGCTACTTTTCGCTCGACCAGATGGAAGCGCTGATGCGCTTTGCACAGGCGTTTGCAATTCCCTGCCTGCTGTTTCGTGCCATCGCCACGCTGGATCTCTCCAGGGGGCTCGACATAGGCCTGCTGATCAGCTTCTACAGCGGCGCCCTGATCTGCTTCCTGCTCGGCATTTACGGTGCCCGCTTCCTCTTCGGCCGCGACTGGGAAGACTGCATCGCCATCGGCTTCTGCTGCCTGTTCTCGAACTCCGTTCTCCTGGGGCTGCCGATTACCGAACGGGCCTATGGTGCGGACAGCCTCGCCGGAAACTATGCCATTATCGCCTTTCACGCGCCGTTCTGTTACGGGCTTGGCATCACCGCGATGGAGATCGTCTCAAATCGCGGGGGCCGCGGTATCGATACCGCGCGCGCGACGCTAAGAGCGATGTTCAAAAACGTGCTGATTCTCGGGATCGCGCTCGGCTTCCTGTTCAATCTCAGCGGTCTCACCATCCCCGAGGTCGCGGACGATGCCCTGTCGATCATCACCCGTGCCGCCCTGCCCTGCGCCCTCTTCGCGCTTGGCGGATTGCTGGTGCAATACCGCCCCGAAGGCGACCTGCGCACCATCGCCTATGTCTGCGTCATCGCCCTGATGATGCATCCCGCGCTGGTCTGGCTGTTCGGCCGGGCGTTCTCGCTGCCGCAGGACATGTTTCGCTCGGGCGTTCTGAACGCGGCGATGGCACCGGGGGTCAATGCCTATATCTTCGCCAGCATGTATGGCCGCGCCAAACGGGTCGCGGCCTCCTCGGTGCTGATCGCGACCGGCACATCCCTGTTCAGCATCTGGATGTGGCTGACACTGCTGGGCTGAGATCACCGGCACATGACACCGCGACCAGCCGTCACCTTCGCCCTTCCCCATTGCCCGCCAACTTGCCATAATACGCAAAACAACAACAGAGCAGCGGTATGAACGATCTCCTGACGCCCTCGGGCCCCTCCGATTACGATGCCTCCTCGATCGAAGTGCTCGAAGGCCTGGAACCGGTGCGCAAACGTCCCGGCATGTATATCGGCGGCACCGACGAGCGGGCGCTGCATCACCTCGTGGCAGAGGTGCTCGACAACTCCATGGACGAGGCCGTGGCCGGGCACGCCAACCGTATCGAGGTCGAACTGCACGAGGATTACGCCGTCACCATCCGCGACAACGGCCGTGGCATTCCGATCGACCCGCACCCGAAATTCCCCGGAAAATCCGCTTTGGAGGTCATCCTCTGCACCCTGCATGCGGGCGGCAAATTCTCGGGCAAGGCTTATGAAACCTCGGGCGGTCTGCACGGGGTCGGTGCCTCGGTGGTAAACGCGTTGTCGGATTCCATGGTGGTGCAGGTCGCCCGCAACAAGGAACTCTACGAACAGCGCTTCTCGCGCGGCATTCCGCTCGGGCCCGTGGAAAAGGTCGGCGCCGCCCCCAATCGGCGCGGCACCACCGTCACTTTCCACGCCGACGAGGAAATCTTCGGCCACCACCGTTTCAAGCCCGCCCGCCTGTTCAAATCGATCCGCTCCAAGGCCTATCTTTTCTCGGGTGTCGAAATCCGCTGGAAATCCGCCATAGACGACGGCGAGACCCCGACCGAGGCGAGCTTCCATTTCCCCGGCGGCCTCTCCGACTACCTGACCGAAACGCTCGGCACGGCCAGCACCTATGCCGACAAACCGTTCTCCGGCACCGTCGACTTCAGGGAAAAATTCGACACTCCCGGCAAGGTCGAATGGGCGATCAACTGGACGCCCTCGCGCGATGGGTTCATCCAGTCCTACTGCAACACCGTCCCCACACCCGAGGGCGGCACCCATGTGGCGGGCTTCTGGGCCGCCATTCTCAAGGGAATCAAGGCCTATGGCGAGTTGGTCAGCAACAAGAAGGCCGGCCAGATCACCCGCGACGACTTGATCACCGGCGGCTGTGCGCTGGTGTCCTGTTTCATTCGCGAGCCTGAATTCGTCGGCCAGACCAAGGACCGTCTCGCCACGACCGAGGCGCAGCGGCTGGTGGAAAATTCGGTCCGTGACCATTTCGACAACTGGCTCGCCGCCGATACAAAATCCGCCGGGGCGATCCTCGACTTCCTCGTCCTGCGGGCCGAGGAACGTCTGCGCCGCAAACAGGAAAAGGAAACCGCCCGCAAATCCGCCACCAAGAAACTGCGCCTGCCGGGCAAGCTGACCGACTGTTCGTCAAACAGCCGCGAGGGCACGGAACTGTTCATCGTCGAGGGCGACAGCGCGGGCGGCTCGGCCAAGATGGCACGCGACCGCAAGACACAGGCGTTGCTGCCCCTGCGCGGCAAGATCCTCAACGTGCTCGGCGCGGCCAGTTCCAAACTGGGATCGAACGCCGAGATCAACGATCTGACGCAGGCGCTTGGTGTCGGGCTGGGCAGCAAGTTCAACGTGGACGACCTGCGCTATGACAAGGTCATCATCATGACCGACGCCGACGTGGACGGCGCGCATATCGCGTCGCTGCTGATGACCTTCTTCTTTACCCAGATGCGCCCGATGATCGACGCCGGGCACCTCTATCTCGCCTGCCCGCCGCTGTTCCGGCTCACGCAGGGGGCAAAACGTGTCTATTGCACCGACGAGACCGAGCGCGACGCCTGGCTGGAAAAGGGTCTGGGCGGCAAGGGCAAGATCGATGTCTCGCGCTTCAAGGGTCTTGGCGAAATGGACGCCAAGGACCTCAAGGAAACCACGATGGACCCGAACTCCCGCAAACTGATCCGTGTCACCATCGACGAAGACGAACCCGGAGAAACCGGCGATCTGGTGGAACGGCTGATGGGCAAGAAGCCCGAGATGCGATTCCAGTATATCCAGGAGAACGCGCGGTTCGTGGAGGAGTTGGATGTTTGAAGTGGGGTTATCGATGTTTCATCGCAACTCTCGGCATAGCCCGTAGGCTTTCGATTTTTGATCGCACATCCGCATCAAATTTAATGCTCTCTATTGAATGAATGCACTTTAACCCGGCACCCAGCACTTTCCCGCTGACATCAGCACCAAATCTTGATTGTAGTTCAGCAATATATCTTGGCTCGGGAATATTATAGTTGTTGGGTGTCTTGTTTACACACTGATAAACCGCGTGCGCAGCTAAGTCTGCGTACTTCAGCAGAGGCTCTTCGTGCTTTGCTCTTTCAACAAACCCGAAGGGATTGAAACACTGAATATTCTTCGCTTCGGCATGCTGCGGATCGTCCTTTATTTTCCCGACATATCGCCGAAGCGCATCGAAATCATGATTGCGTCCTTCGAAGACTACATCAGGATCACTATCGAAAAGCCCTTTTCCTCTGAGATATCCGCCTACTCTTTCAAGCAGATATTGGGTGCATTTGTTATAGAACTTATGCGGTTTCCAAGAAATCTCTTCAGCATAGGCTTCCAGTGTGGCCTTTTTTGAGACCACCGCAAAGAATCGGAGGTTCAGCTCAACTGATTTTCTGGAAAAATAGACAGTTTGCGAGTGGTTTAAATCTGTTGCGTGTTTCCAATGCCTGCCAAAAGTATCTTCAAGTTCTTTAAGCATTTTTTTTGCCAAAATCTGCGTGGCCTCTGGCATCACACATGCGGCGAGAACGAAGTATGGTGACGCTCCGTTCCCCGTGCCTTGGCGTACTTTTTTCAAACCGGTATCGCCGCTCTCATCAATGAAAACTGTGCATCGCATATTGAAGATACAACATATGCAGTTTCTTCAGTGCAAGACAATTTCGATAGGTCTTACTTCGCATTAACCACGCCCCAAACTAATGCAGTTCAGCCGCCCCTTCGATCCTGCAACAGTGCGCCGGGTCTCTGGCGCGGCTTTCTCGCGAGGCAGCGACAGCAAACACAAACTGCAATCTTGCGTCCGGCGTTTTGCGACGTAAACTCCGCCGGATGAATTTTGTTCTGGATCATCAGCTTGCCCTGCGCTTTGCCTGCTTTGTCCTGGGCTGTGTCAGCACGTCCGCAATCGATTATGCGCCTGCGGGATCGCGGGCGTGGAAGCTGGCCGACCTGCTCTGGGTGGTGCTGGGTGCGGTAACCGCCGTTCTCGCCGGGTTTTGCACGTCCGACAGGTCCCGGCTCGACCGGCAGATCGGGATCGCCTATGCGCTGACCGATGCGTTCGACCGCAACGCCGCGCCGTTCCGGCTTGGAAAACCCATGGCCGGGCTCAGATGATCCGCACCCGCGTCCTTCCCTCTCTCTTCGCGGTCACGCTGCTGACAACCGGGGCGCGCGCCGAACCGGTGGATTGGGCCAATGTCGACGGGTGGGATGTGGCCTATTACCCCGGCTCCAAGGGCTGTCAGGCCTTCACGCTGTTTGACGAGGAAACCGCGTTCTTCATCGGCTTTGACGGCAAGGGCGGCAATCCGGCGCTGGATGTCACGCTGCTCAACTCCGCGTGGGACATGATCGAGCATGGCGAGGAATATCCCGTGCGCCTGCGGTTCGGAGATCAGGCGGCATGGACGCTGAACATGGATGGGGTGGTGCTGAACGGATATCCGGGATTTCACATCCTGATCGATGCCGATACCCCCTCGGCCCGCCAATTCACCCGGGAATTCAAGCGCGAGCGCGTCATGTTGTGGCGGCGCGCGGGCCAGACGCTCGGGACCTTCTCGCTCTCCGGGTCGAACAACGCCTTCACCGCGGTGCGCGAATGCCATGAATTTCACCGCAAGGCGCGCGACGCCCGCTCCGCCGCGTCACGGGAACGCAGCCCCCAAACCAACGACCCGTTTGCATCCTGACCCCGTTGCATCGGGACCAATGTGTAATGGACGTTCGATGCGCGTCTCGCGATATTTTGGGCCGGAGGTTCCGCATGAAGCAAAAGATCGTCACGCTCGCGCTCTGCGCCACGCTCGCCCCGGGCGGCACCGGCACCGCCTGGTCGCAGGAGCGCTGCAATGCCGACGCGATGCTGGTTTTCGATGCCTCAGGATCGATGGCAGAGATGGGTTACAACGGGATAGACATGCCGCGTATCGTCGACGCGCGCGCTGCGCTGCACAAGGCGCTGCCCGACATCACACCTTTTCGCAATGTCGGGCTGATCACCTACGGGCCGGGCGCCGATGAACAGGCCTGTAGCCATGTCGCCCTGCGCCTGTCCCCGGTGCCGGATGCCTCGGCGCGGATCCTCGCCGAGATCGACGCGATCGAACCGGACGGCAACACCGCGCTCAGCCGCGCCGTGGCCGAGGCCGCCCGCGTTCTTGGCGCGCCGGAACGTCCCGGGGTCGTGGTTGTGGTCAGCGACGGCAAAGAGACGTGCGGCGGTGCCCCGTGCCAACTGGCCGCGGAACTGGCAAGGAGCGCCCCGTCTCTCGTGGTGCATGTGATCGGGTTCAAGGTGCGGGGCAGCTTTTTCGGATGGGAGGGTGGCGACGGCAATCCCGATTTCGACGTCCCGTCCAGCCCCTCACGCTGTCTCGCGGATCGCACCGGCGGGCTGTATCTCTCGACCGAAACCGTCGATGAACTCGTGCAGGCGCTTCGACAGACGCTGAGCTGTCCGGTGATCAGCGATGCAGGCGCGCGGCGCACGCGCATATGAGCGCAGCGGTCAAAAGGCCTTGAAGGTCATGGTGGTCAGCGACCGTTCGATACCGGGTATGTCGAGCAAATGATCGTTGATGTATTTCCCGACATCTTCGCTCTCGGGAATATAGAGCTTCATCAGCAGGTCGTAGTCACCGCTCGTGGAATAAAGTTCAGAGTGGATTTCGCGCAGGGCGATTTCCTCGGCCACCTTGTAGGTGGTGCCGGGCTTGCAACGGATCTGGACGTAGACACAGGTAGACATGGGCGGGCCTTGCTTGATTGTGGAGACAGGCTGGCACGGGGTGCGAACAGGTGCAATCCCCCTCGGCAGTGCAGACTGGCGAAATAATTACCGGGCATCCGGCGTGGCGAAGTGGGATCGGGAAACCCCCTTTACGGATCGACATCACATTTGCCGGTGGGTCGAGTGCGTTTCATCGGAAACGACCTTTCGCACGCCGGCACACACAACATCGCCCCGTTTTCGGGGTCGGCGCAGGTCGGTGACGGCTTTACCTGCCCGGTCCAGCATCTATAAGGACCGGGCAACCGGCAGCGAGGACCAAGGATGCGCAACGCGACCGTAACCCGTAAAACGGCGGAAACCGATATCTCGGTGACTCTGGATCTGGACGGATCGGGAAGCTACGACAACCAGACGGGCGTCGGCTTTTTCGATCACATGCTGGACCAGCTTGCCCGGCACTCGCTCATCGACATGACGATACGGGCCAAGGGCGACCATCACATCGACGATCATCACACGGTCGAGGATGTCGGTATCGCACTGGGACAGGCCCTGACCGAAGCGCTTGGCGACAAGCGCGGGATCCGGCGCTATGGCGCCTGCCTGCTGCCGATGGATGATGCGCTTGTGCGCACCGCGCTGGACCTGTCCGCGCGCCCCTATCTGGTTTGGAACGTGGCCATGCCCACCGCCAAGATCGGCACTTTCGATACCGAACTCGTGCGCGAGTTCTTCCAGGCATTCTCGACGCATGGCGGCATCACGCTGCATGTCGATGCCCTGCACGGGTTGAACAGCCACCACATCGCCGAGGCGGCCTTCAAATCCGTCGCCCGCGCGCTGCGCGAAGCCGTCGAACCCGATCAGCGCAAAGCAGATGCCGTCCCGTCCACGAAGGGCACGCTGTGACGTCATGCTGACCGCCATCATCGATTATGAAAGCGGCAACCTGCATTCCGCCGAAAAGGCTTTTCAACGGATGGCCCGCGAAGTTGACGCCGGCACAGTCGTGGTCACGTCCGACGCGGATGAGGTTGCGCGCGCCGACCGCGTGGTGCTGCCCGGTGATGGGGCCTTTCCGGCCTGCGCCGCGGCATTGCGGGGGCATTCGGGGCTGTTTGACGCGCTGGTCGAAACGGTCGAGACCCGTGGCCGACCATTCCTCGGAATTTGCGTCGGCATGCAACTGATGGCCAGTTGGGGGCGCGAATACGAGGACACGCGGGGGCTCGGCTGGGTCGATGGCGAAGTCGTGCGGATCGCCCCCTCAGACCCGGCCCTCAAGGTTCCACATATGGGTTGGAACGATCTGATCATCGACACCGACCACCCGGTCTTTGATGGTGTGACAACGGGCGATCACGCCTATTTCGTCCATTCCTACCAGTTCGACGTTTCAAATCCCGACGATCGGCTGGCGCACGTGGAATATGGCGGCGACGTCACGGCGGTCATCGGCCGGAACACCATGCTGGGCATGCAGTTCCACCCGGAGAAAAGCCAGGCCACCGGTCTGCGGCTCATCTCGAACTTTCTGCGCTGGTCGCCCTGAGCGGCGGGATCAGTTGATCCGGCTCCAGGTCTGTTTCGAACAGATCAGACCACCGGCCACGCAGCCGCGCAGGGCCAGCGAGTTGCCGTTCAACTGCATCTTGCCGACATAGATCTTGTCGTTGGACGGTCGCCACACCTTGCCCGCATAGGAACCGTCGCCGCCCGGCACCATGTCGATCACCAGCGTCTTGCCGATATTCGGCGAGGCGTATTCGCCATCGCTGTTGAATGTCCGCGCGATGACACCGCAGATTGCGGCGCCGCACATGCTCATATCGACATAGGCATAGGAGCCGTCGTCCACCTCGGTTTTCCACGTGCCTTCGGCGGGATCGGCCAGCGCCATCCCGGCCAGACCAAGCGCGATCGTGACGCCCAGAAGCAGCTTCTTCATCGTGCAATCCTCCCATATGCGGATACTCTGCTCACCGCGCGCGAGTCTGGCAAGACTGACCTTGGGTCGCATTGCATTCCCGCGCTGCACCATGCCATATCGCGCCGACTCTCCAGTGAAAGGCCGCAACATGCTTCTCTATCCCGCCATTGACCTCAAGGACGGACAGGCCGTGCGGCTTGTGCGCGGTGAGATGGACAAGGCCACTGTATTCAATGACGATCCTGCGGCGCAGGCCCGCGCCTTTGTCGACGCCGGTTGCGAATGGCTGCACCTTGTCGATCTGAATGGCGCCTTTGCGGGCGAGCCGGTCAATGCCGCGCCGGTCGAAGCGATTCTCGCGGCCTGTGACGTGCCGGCGCAACTTGGCGGTGGTATCCGCGACATGGCAACGATCGAAAGCTGGATCGAAAAGGGTCTGGCGCGGGTGATCCTCGGCACCGTCGCGGTCGAGAATCCCGATCTCGTGCGCGAAGCGGCGCGGGTCTTTCCGGGCAAGGTGGCGGTCGGCATCGATGCGCGCAACGGCATGGTGGCAACCAAGGGCTGGGCAGAGGAAACCGATATCGAGGTGACCGATCTCGCCAGATCCTTCGAAGATGCCGGTGTCGCCGCGATCATCTATACCGACATCAACCGTGACGGCGCGATGCAGGGGCCGAATATCGAGGCCACCGCCGCGCTCGCCCGCGCCGTTTCGATTCCGGTCATCGCCTCGGGCGGTGTCAGTTCGCTCGCGGATCTGATCGCTCTGCGGGATTGCGGCGCCAAGCTGAACGGTGCGATTTCCGGACGCGCGCTCTATGACGGAGCGCTGAACCTGCAGGACGCGCTGGCCGCGCTCAGAGACTGATGCTGTTTCCGTCGGTCGAAACAGTTCCGCTGCCTCCGGACAGTGCACTCTGGGCACTGCATCGCCCCGGCGACTTTATCGACGGTTATCGCGTGAAGGCTACCTATCCACCCCGCGCGGCGGCGCAAATCGCGATGAAATTTCCGCTCTGGGTCCGCGCCCTGCTTGCTCTGCGTCAGATCATCATGTGGCCGTTCGGCCTCAGAGGGGAAGGCTCCGGCAAGGACAGCATCGCGATCTTTCCGGTCTGCAAGGACACCGAACAGGAACTCGTGCTCGGCTTTGACGACAAGCACCTGGATTTCCGGATCAGCATCCTGTCGCGCGATGGCCATGTCCATTGCGCGACATGGGTGCATCGTCACAACTGGCTCGGGCGCGCCTATCTGGCGGCGGTCATGCCGTTTCACGTTTTCATAACGAAACACATGCTGGCGCGCGTCGCCAAACACGCCAGATCAGCGCACCGGTAAGCCGCTCATCACGATTCTGCCGCCTTGCCCGTCAGCTTGGCCAGCGCCCCCTGCATCATGCCGATGGCCGGCAGATTGTCGTCGATGGCCAGATCATCGAGCATATCCTCGGGATCCTCGTAGGCGAACCAGACCTGCCCGTCGGCATCCGCATAGGCCAGCACCTTGAGCGGCAGAAACAACCCGGCCAGCGGATCGGCCTGCATCACCGGCGTGCCCAGCTTGGGATTGCCAAAGATCAGCACCTGCGCATCGCCCAGTTCCATTTCGACCTTTCTTGCACCGGCGGCGTGATCGACGCGGGCAAAAACCGTTGCACCGGCCCCTTCGACGGCGGCCTGAAGCGCATCCATCGCCGCGTCCACGGTCTTGTCGGTCCTGACCTTCACCAGGTCATCGGCCATCGCCTGCCCCGCGCCAGACAGGGCCATCGCCGCCGCCAATATGGTGTTTCCTCGCATGTCGATCTCTCTCCTGTTGGGTTGTCCCGCGTGCATGTCTTCACGATACCGCGCGGGGGTCCAATCACATCTCTGGTATCGGCACGGCTTTGCCTTTAGGAGATGGACCAAAAGGACCGGACATGCTCAAGACCCGCATCATACCCTGTCTCGACGTCGCCGATGGCCGCGTGGTCAAGGGGGTCAACTTTGTCGATCTCGTCGATGCCGGCGATCCCGTCGAATCCGCCCGCGCCTATGATGCCGCCGGCGCCGACGAGCTGTGCTTTCTCGACATTCACGCGACCCACGAAAACCGCGGCACCATGTTCGACGTGGTCCGGCGCACCGCCGAGCAATGCTATATCCCGCTGACCGTGGGCGGTGGCGTGCGCACCCGTGAGGATGTGCGCGATCTCCTGCTGGCCGGGGCCGACAAGGTGAGCTTCAACTCTGCCGCCGTCGCCCGCCCCGACGTGGTCGCCGAGGCCGCCGACCAGTTTGGCAGCCAGTGTATCGTCGTGGCCATCGACGCCAAGACAGTCAGCCCCGGCAAGTGGGAAATCTTCACCCATGGCGGCCGCAAGCCGACCGGCATCGACGCAGTGCAGTTTGCCCGAACCGTAACCGCCAGGGGGGCGGGCGAAATCCTGTTGACCAGCATGGATCGCGACGGCACCCGCGCGGGCTTCAACCTTCCGCTGACCCGCGCCATTTCCGATGCGGTCGACATCCCGGTGATCGCCTCGGGCGGTGTCGGCACGCTCGATCACCTGGTCGAGGGCGTGACCAAAGGCGGCGCGAGTGCCGTGCTCGCCGCATCGATCTTTCACTTTGGCGATTACACCATCCGCGAGGCCAAGCAGCACATGGCAGACGCGGGCATCCCGATGAGGCTGACATGAGCGTTCTGACCGATCTCGCCGCCACGATCGCCGCACGCAAGGACGCGGATCCCGAAAGCAGCTGGACCGCCAGACTGTTGGCAAAGGGGCCGGAAAAATGCGCGGAGAAGTTCGGCGAAGAGGCAGTCGAGGCGATCATCGAAGCGGTCCGCGGCGATCGCGGCGCCTTGACCAAGGAGGCGGCGGATGTGCTTTTTCACCTGCTGGTCATGCTGCAGGCACGGGATGTGCCGCTGGACGATGTGCTGGCCGAACTGGCCCGCCGTCAGGGCACCAGCGGGATTGCGGAAAAGGCATCTAGAGCGTTTCGCGATTAACTTGAAACATCTCGCATCAACTAACGCGTTGAAATCTTTGATTTCAGGCAGCGTTAGGTGTTTCAGGTTTATCGCGAAATGCTATAGGCCGCGCCATTAGACCGGACAACGCATGAAAAAGGCCATTGCAGGTCTCCCTGCAATGGCCCTTTCGAAGTCAGGTTCTGACCTCTCGATCGGATCAGAAGCGGTAGGCCGCCTTGAAGTAGATCGAGTTCAGATCGACATCACCGCCGTTGGAACCGGCACCGTCGAACGTCTGGTACATGTATTCCGCACCAACGGTCCAGTTGTCACCCACGCGCCAGTCATAGCCGATACCGACCACATAGCTGTTGGAATCGAAATCAAGCACCGAATCCGGGCTGTCGAAATCCGCATAGGCGAAGCCGACGTTACCATAGAGCATGCCGTTACCCAGTTCGTAACCGGCCAGCAGCTTCAGGCGCGCAACGCCGTCGAGCGACGTGGTGGTGCCGGTGTCTGCGTCGGTCACCGAGATGTCGGTGAGGTCGTACTGGAATTCGGGACCCATGTACCAGCCATTGCCAAGCGACCAGAGGTAACCTGCGGTGATACCGCCGATGACATTGTCTTCGTCAAAATCGCTGATGGTGTTGGAATCGATGTTGAAATCGCTGAACGCGTATCCGAGTTGTCCACCAAGGTAGAAGCCTTCCCAGAACGGTGCTTCGACGACCGGGGCCGGAACCGTGATAACCGGATCTACCGGTGCGGGCGCCGTGTTGCCTGCAACCGCAACGCCTGCGGCGGTGGACATGAGCATAGCGAGTGCTGTTGTTCTAATCATTACTGTTGCTCCTTCGGAGTAGTTGTATTGTCTTTCAAACCGGACGCTTGTGATTGGTCTCTGCCGGCTCAGTACGCGTACATAGAAGCCATTTGGCGCCGTACAAGGCGTTTCAGAAAAAAGTTCGGCCGCATGAGCCAATCTTGGCTCACGGGTGTAACAACACCGGCAAAGTTCTGTCACGCAACGCTATTTCCGACACGATTGCGTGAACATGACTTGACGTTTTTACCCCCAAATCGCGAAATCAATCACGGTTTGCTGCACTCTGAATCATTGTCGTGAGCACCCATTTCGCACGCAACAGCGCATTTGGCGTCGCAAACTGAAATCTGCACCTTGATGCCACGCGATTCGCATCGGGGCGGCACCGGACAACCTCGTTAATCGACCATCCTGCGGGCACGTCCGGTTTGAATTCACGCTTCTCCGAAGGTCAGCGCCTTCACATCACGCCTCGGAAGACTATCGCTGCCATTGCGTGGAAGTTCTGGTCAAACGGCTTCGGCGCGCTGTTGACGTTTGGGGGTTATCGGTGGTGACCTTGCATATCTCTTTGGTCTTTCAACGCTTCGCCCATATATGGCTGCGGCCGTTGCCCAAGCTGCGACGGACTTACCCCCGACCTGAGCCAGATCGGCCAGATCGCTGTCTCGCCTTCGGCTGACGGACGATTGCGATCGTTACGCAAGCCCCAAGTACGGTCACACAAGTTTCCCGTGGAAGGCATCAACCTCATGGCCTTTACCCGCCAGATCCGCTGATCTCCACGGTCAAGGTCCGGCTATTCGTCAGGCAGACGCCCTTGCCAGGATGCGCAATCCCCATTTGTTCTGCATTGAAAGATCAATGTCCGCCCCCCAGTTATCTGCTCGCGCATCAGCGAATCCCGCATCATATCAAATTGGATTTCGTCCTTAAGCGTCAGTCCCTTAGCCAAAACTCTCGCGGTGCAATTGATGATGTCGAACGGGCTGCGTCAAACCGCGACAGGTCCATTGTACCTCGGCGGCCATTCGTTTAAATGATGACGCACCGGCCTCGTAGCACAACTGGATAGTGCAGCGGTCTTCTAAACCGCAGGTTCCGCGTTCGAGTCGCGGCGAGGTCGCCACCAATCAATACTCTGGTAACTGCATACCGACAAAATTGTTCGCTGTAACCACTCGGGTTCTGAGCGGTCGGAGACGTGGAAAAAGACTTTACGGAGCATTTCCGTACGTGCTGCGTGGACAATGCTGTCGCACAGCTCAGCGACTGACATGAAGTCGCAACGAGGCCCACCAAGACGGATCTGATAATTTCCTGTAAGCGATTGCAGAGCGGGAATACCCCGCAATCGCGCATAACGAACTCGATCAGCAGCCTGCTGCGTTGTTCGCCGCCATGCCTCCTGCGACGGCGCCGCCTGCGGTCAGGATGTCCTTGCCGCTGCCGCCGCCGAACTGGTTGCCAACGGCGCCGCCAAGCACAGCACCCGCAACTGTGGCCCCCGCGCATCCGATCTGCCTTTCCTGAGCCGGCGTCGTATCGCAAGCCTGCAACAGCCCCATCGTCGCAATGATTGCCAAAATACTGCTTTTTTTCATCGGTTTCACCACTATTATTGTATTGTTTCACGTCTAGCCTGTGCGTGAAATATATCCGCTTGCCGATTCCCGGTAAAGAGAGGTGCTACCCGACCGCCCCGCGACATCGGCATCTTCTCGCCGTTCATCACATCGCGCGACAGTGAAAAATCGTTCCACCAATCCGCTCTGTTCGGTCGGCTCTGGTGTACATGAGATCATACCGGCACATCGGCCAGGCACCGTGTATACCCGCGGTCAGCCGGGGAGGCGCTGATCAGCGAAGGGAGACTTGCGTTTTATCCCGGCTCTCGCAGCCATCCCTCTGCCATCCGGATGTCATCGAGTTCGGCAAACCGGCGCACGCGGTCAAGCTCGGCCATCAGGCGCCGCGTACGCGCGTCTGACCAGCGCACCCCGCGCTCTGGCCAAAGCGCAGTGACGCAAAGGCTCTGACACTCTCTCTGCGCCTTGACATCGATGCGCCCGATCAGGCGGTCACCCTCAAGCAACGGGAACACGTAATATCCGTATTTGCGCAAATCCGCGGGAACGAAAACTTCGATGCGGTAATGGAACCCGAACAAGCGTTCGGTCCGGCTGCGATCGCGCAAGGCTGGATCAAACGGGCTGAGGATGCGCATACGACCCGGCGGCACAGGGACGTCCTCTGCCCCGTCGAACACATCCGGTCGTGCAAGACACCGGCGCGATCTGCCATCATGTCCTTGAATATCGACTTCTATCAGGCTGCCGCGCTCCAGTGCACGTGCACACCAATCACGCGCCTCTTGCGTGGTCACCGTGTCCCAGAAGCGGGCAATTTCTCCGGATGTGGCAAAGCCGAGCCGGTCGATCGCCGCATGACAGAGCCAATCGATCGTGTCGCCGGGCTCGGGGCTCTCTGCTGCAACATCCATGACCCGCTCGGTCAGATCATAGCGTTTCCGGAACCCATCGCGCCCGATGACCACCAGCGCCCCGCTGCGCCACAGATATTCCAGCGCAGTCTTCGATGGATGCCAGTCCCACCAGCCTCCGCTCCCCTTTTTCTCATCCTGGCCGACATCCGACGAACAGACCGGGCCATGATCGCGGATATGTTGCAGAACGGAGCGGAATTGCCGCTCAAACCCCTCCCGACGCCCGCTGCGCCATTGTCGTTTCAGTCGCACCGCGTCGCGCCGGAACCGCAACTGCCAATGCGGATAGAACGCCATCGGTATGACCGCGGCGTCGTGGGTCCAATGCTCGAACAGCATCCGGTCGCGTTCATACAGCCGTTTCAGGTTGCCCGGCCGATAGGTCGGACGTCGCGCAAACAGAATCATGTCATGGGCACGGGCCAGGGTGTTGATGCTGTCCAGTTGAACAAAACCCAGCCGGTGGATCAGATCATAAAGGTTCTGTCCCCGGGCCGGGCCAACCGGCTGCTCGGCAAGCGCGTGCCGGTCAAGAAACAGTCGACGTGCAGCCCGGTTGCCAAGTGTCGGCGCGCTCATCGGCGCTTTAGCGTATCGCCATATGCAATGGTTGGCGTCAGGGTGATATTGTCGGCATGATCGCCCTCCGGATCGGCGAGGCGATCGGCGATGATCCTGGCCGCGGTCCGACCGATTTCCAGCCGGCAGGCATCCATCGTTGCCAGCTTGCGCGGCAAACCCTGCAGCAGTTCGACACCGTTGAAGCCCGCCAACCCGATCTGTCCGGGCACGTCGACGCCCTGCTCGAGCAGGTATAGCAGCCCCCCCGCGCCGATCATGTCGTTGGAATAATATAGAAAATCCAGCTCGGGCGTGCGTTGCAGCATCTCCTGCGTCATCTCGCGCCCCTTGGCGAGCGCGGAACCACCGGAATAAAAGGCGCGGTCCTCGATTTCGACACCGTTTTTGGCCAGCACCTCGGTAAAGCCCTCGAACCGCTTGCGTGCACGATGGTCCAGCGGCATCTTGGTCCCCATGAACCCGATATGCTGATAGCCCGCTTTCAGGATCGCGGTCGCCATTTCGCGCCCGGCGCGGCGATGTGAAATGCCGACCATCGCATCAACCGGCACCCCGTCGGTATCCATGATCTCGACCACCGGGATTCCCGCGGCACGCAACATGGCGCGGCTGGCATCCGAATGCTCGAGCCCGGCGATGATCACGCCGGATGGCCGCCAGGACAGCATCTCGTACAGGACACGCTCTTCCTTTTCCGGCAGATAATCGCTGACCCCGACAACCGGTTGCAGTTCGGTGTCTTCCAGAACCTGGTTGATACCGGTGAGAACCTCGGGAAACACCATGTTCGAAAGCGAGGGTATGATGACCGCGACGAGGTTGACGCGGCTGGAGGCAAGGGCCCCCGCGATCTTGTTCGGGACATACCCGAGTTCCTTGGCTGCCGCCAGCACCCGGCCCCGGGTCGCGTCAGACACGTCCCCGCGGTTGCGCAGCACACGGCTGACCGTCATTTCGGAAACGCCGGATGCTTCGGAAACATCGCGCAGCGTCAGGGGACGTTTGGAATCAAGCGACAAGGGCGTATCTCTCCATGTGACCTGCGCCGAGGTTATCGCGAACAAGGCTGCGGGATCAACTCTGCGCCAAACCCCATGACAATCCTCTTTTTCCGGGCTATGAGGACCGCACGACCCCGTGGCTCAACTGGATAGAGCAGCCCCCTCCTAAGGGGCAGGTTGCAGGTTCGAATCCTGCCGGGGTCGCCACAAAATCAAGCAAATCAAATGGTTTGCAAGATTGGCAAAACCACCCAAAACACCAAATGGCAGAACGTGACAGGAACAAATCCTGCCGTGGCACCTGCTTCACATACAAATCACGTACAGTTTGTTCGCTAATGTTCTGCTGAAGTAAACGAAAACGCCGCCGGGACTGGCATCCCAAGCGGCGTTGAAAAAGACGGGCTAGCACGCGTCAACTTCTGCGGCAATTATATCGCGCTTTTCCCCATCTTGGCAATGCACTGGGGCGGCGCTGGTATGAGTATTTCCGAGCATATCCCCGGCAACATCAAGCACGCGTGCCGCTGCATCGGTTATGCCCGCAAGATCGTCGGCTGGCGCGCCAGCACCTCAGCGCAGAAAGATTTCCTCCTGGATGCTCTGGAGCAGGCAGTCCAAGACCGAAGGCCGACAAAGGCCATGGGGCTGGTGCATCACAGTGACCGCGGCTCGCAATATCTATCCATCCCCGGCTTCCCGGTGAATGAGTTGGTTTCGTGGCGGTCGCTTGTGGAGTGCCGTATCGAGGCCGCCGTCGTCGCCTGCCTGACCGAAAGGGGTCGGGTAGGCTCAACCAACAAAGACTTAGCCGCTGGAGCGCCTGCCATCTTCGGCTCTGCCAACGCGATCTCGAAACACCTCGGCCGAAATGAAGCGCCCTCAGGCCGGTTCAAGCGGCTAGAAAAACTGGCGAAATCCAATGGTGGAAAGTTGAATATCAGCGATTTCAGGCGAATTGCGCGGCAGGCGGCAGCACACTGGCCTTGGAAACCACAATCTTTTGACCGACGGCACGAAGGCCCATCGCTCAGAATACGACCGTTTAACCAGCTTTGTTTCACGAGCCTCCGAGCGCTCTGCCGTGATCGATCGGGAGACTGGCAAAGTCGTCCGACCAACTTGCCCGGTGGTCCGGTCTTCCGAGCTTGGCCGCTTTGCGACCCAAGGCGATGTTCACCGATGCTTGGGAGATGCGCGCCCTGCAGGAGCATGAAGCACGTGATGAGTGGAAGCGTCAGTTCAAGGACGCCGAGAAGCAAATCGAATAGCTACTGGATCGGCTGGTCGACGCTTCCAACCGTACCGTCTGCTCAAGCTCGAAGATCGGATCGAGAAGCTGGAACGGCAGTAGCTTGTTTTGGCCGAAAAGGCCGCAAAAGAGGTGCCGACCAATGCGAGGCTGGAGGATTGTATGGAGCTAACGCTCCGCTTCCTCTCAAACCCTTGGAATATTTACAAAAATGGTGACTTCGCCATGCGTCAGACAGTGCTTAGGTTGGTCTTTTCAGAGCCACTGAAATACGGTCAAAATGGGGCGTATGGATCTCCCGAATTATCATTCCTTCTCAGGTGCTTGGCGGGAATTTCGGGGGATAAAAGCGAGATGGTGCTGCTGGAGAGAATTGAACTCTCGACCTCTCCCTTACCAAGGGAGTGCTCTACCTCTGAGCTACAGCAGCGCCGTGCGCGGGTCATTAGACGGAAACGGGATGGCCTGCAAGGACAATCTGGACCCTTTTTGGGCTCTGCGTTACAGAGGGGCATGACAGGCAAATCCCCTTCCCGTCCGGACAAGTCACGCGGTCAGACCCGAGAGGAGCGTCTCAAGGCGGCGCTCAAGGCGAATCTGGCGCGTCGCAAGGCGCAGGCGCGGGCCCGTGCGGAAGAGGCCAGTGACAAGAAGAACGAGGACAAAGAGTAGATGGATTCGATTTTGGTGACGGGGAACGGCCCCCTGTCCGGACAGATACCGATTGCAGGTGCCAAGAATGCCTGTCTGACGCTGATGCCCGCAACCCTGTTGAGCGATGAGCCGCTGACCCTGACCAATGCGCCACGGCTCAGCGACATCCGTACGATGACGGCGCTTCTCGGCTCGCTCGGTGCGGAGGTCAGCCAGTTGCAGGATGGGCAGGTTCTGGCCATGTCGAGTCACGATCTGAACAACCACACCGCCGATTACGACATCGTGCGCAAGATGCGCGCATCGATTCTCGTGCTCGGCCCGATGCTCGCGCGGGACGGTCATGCGATCGTTTCGCTTCCGGGCGGATGTGCGATCGGTGCGCGCCCGGTCGATTTGCACCTCAAGGCGCTGGAGGCACTGGGAGCGGAGCTTGAGTTGAAAGACGGGTATGTCCATGCCCGCGCGCCGGGCGGGCTGAAGGGCGGCAGGATCGATTTTCCGCTGGTGTCGGTTGGCGCCACCGAAAACGCGCTCATGGCGGCAACGCTGGCCAGGGGGACGACCGTGATCACCAATGCCGCGCGCGAACCCGAGATCGTCGACCTTGCAGACTGCCTGAAAAAGATGGGGGCGCAGATCGAGGGCGAAGGGACATCGACCATTACCATCCAGGGTGTCGACCGGCTGCATGGGGCGACGCACCCGGTGGTCACCGATCGGATCGAACTGGGCACGTACATGCTCGCCCCGGCCATATGTGGTGGCGAGGTCGAATTGCTCGGCGGTCGGATGAGCCTGGTCGGAGCGTTCTGTGAAAAGCTGGACGAGGCAGGGATCGACGTGCGCGAGACCGAGGGGGGCCTCGCGGTCAAACGCCGCGGCGATGTGGTTCGGGCAGTCGACGTGACAACCGAGCCCTTTCCCGGTTTTCCCACCGATCTTCAGGCACAGATGATGGCATTGCTCTGCATTGCCGACGGCGTCAGCGTGCTGGAAGAGAAGATCTTCGAGAACCGCTTCATGCACGCGCCGGAACTGCTGCGGATGGGCGCCCGGATCGACGTGCATGGCGGAACCGCAACGGTGACGGGTGTTGACCGCCTCAAGGGCGCGCCGGTGATGGCGACCGATCTGCGTGCTTCCGTGTCGCTGATCCTTGCGGGGCTGGCGGCCGAGGGCGAAACGCTGGTCAGCCGGGTCTATCATCTGGATCGTGGTTATGAACACGTGGTGCGCAAACTGGAAGGCGTGGGTGCAAAAATCAAACGGATCAAAGAACAGTGACCCAGGACGCGACATTCGAAGATGGCCGCGAGCGGCCGCTGAACCTCGGGGCGCAGGATACCGACGACCTGCGGGTGATCTCGTCGCTCGTGCAGGATGCGATATTTCCGATTACAGAGATGCAGTGGCAGGCGCGGCAACACCGCTTTGCGATACTGCTGAACCGGTTTCGTTGGGAAGATGCCGCTCGCGACCGCCATGCGCCCGAACGTGTGCAATCGCTGCTCGTGATCGACAACGTGGTCGCGGTATCGTCGCAGGGGATCGATCGCGGCGAAAATGACCTTATCCTGTCCGTGCTTGCGATCGAGTTCACGGCCGGCGAGGAAAGCGCGGGTGATCTGGTGTTGACCCTCGCAGGCGACGGTGCACTGCGTCTGCAGATCGAAGCGCTGGATATCACGCTCAAGGACGTCACACGGCCCTATGTCGCACCGTCCGGAAAAACGCCGGACCACCCGGAATGACCACGGCCCGTCCGCTCGGATCGGCTGACGTCGGGCTCTGGCGGACCCTGCGCGCCGAAGGAGTACGGTTGTTCCCGCAAGCATTCCTGTCGTCGCAAGCCGAGGTCGCTTCTGTCAGCAGGTAGCAGGACGTAAGACAGATGGCCCTGGGCGGTCGCTACGGTGTGTTCGACGACCAGACGCCCGTCGGCATCGCCGCGATCAGACAGGTAACATTCGAACGCGCGCGGCATCGGGCGACCATCGAAGCCTTTTATGTCGCGCCGTCTGCGCAGGGCGGTGGTGCGGCAGATGCCCTGATGACGACGCTGTTCGATCATGCGAGCGAAAACGGCATCTGGCAGCTTGAACTTTTCGTCGCCGCCGCGAACCCGCGCGCTGTTGCATTCTATGAACGGCACGGGTTTCGACGCGAGGGGCGCTGTCCAAACGCCATCATCACCGAAGATGGGCCACAGGATGACTGGTTTTACGTCTGCATTCCGCGACGCCCGCCCGCGACTGACCAACAGGAAGGAATTTAGTCGCGGAGGCGACGGAGATCACCCCGCCATGCGTTGAATGACAATACTCGTTTCAGACGCAGGGTTTATTTATGCGGTTTCTTCTCTATCCCATGTCGGTGGTTTCATTGTTGCTGAGCGGTGCGATCTTCGGATTTTTCTACGCGTGGGTCTGCTCCACCATGTGGGGTCTCGACCAGATCGACCCAAATGTGGCGATCAATGCCATGCAGGCAATGAATGCCTCGGTACGCAATGCCGTCTTCGCTCCCGCCTTTTTCGGCACCCCGATCGCATTGCTCTTGACTGCGGGCATCGCGTGGCGCTGTGGCGCGGCGCGGTCATGCACGTGGTTTGCGCTGGCCGCCGTGATCTATATCGCTGGCGGCCTTCTGCTGACCATGCAGGTCAACGTTCCGATGAACGAAGCGCTCGGCACCCTGGCAACGCCACTCGACCCGCAAAAGGCATCCCGGATCTGGTCCGACTATTCACAGGTCTGGCAGGTCTGGAACCAGATTCGAACCGGTGCATCGGCCGTGGCATTGGCATGCGTCGGGTTCGGACTTGTCGCCCTGCCCCGGCCCGCCGTTGCCTCTTGAGGCGCGGTCGTCCGGACGGTATGTGAGCGACCAAAGGAGACCCACATGCCCCAATTCCTGGACACCGGCTCGCCCGACTTTGAAGACGCGTTTGCCGCGCTGTTGTCGGCCAAACGCGAGGACAGCCCGGATGTGGATGCCGTTGTCACCGAGATCATCGGCGACGTGCGTGCGCGGGGCGATGCGGCGGTGATCGAACTCACCGCGCGGTTCGACCGGCTGGAACTCACCCCCGACAGGATGCGCTTTTCCACCGGCGAAATCGAGCAGGCCGTCGCGGACGTGCCAGAAGAAGAGCGCGCGGCACTGGCGCTCGCCGCTGAGCGCATTCGCGCCTATCACGTGCGGCAGATGCCCGACGACCAGAGTTGGACCGATCCCGAAGGGGCAACCCTTGGCTGGCGCTGGTCGGCGGTGGAAGCGGCGGGTCTTTACGTACCCGGTGGGCTGGCCTCCTATCCTTCGTCCGTCCTGATGAACGCGATCCCCGCCAAGGTTGCCGGGGTGAACCGGCTGGCCATGGCGGTGCCGACCCCGGACGGTGTGGTCAATCCGCTGGTTCTGCTGGCGGCGCAGCTTGCGGGCGTCGACGAGATCTATCGTATCGGCGGCGCGCAGGCGATTGCGGCGCTTGCCTACGGGACCGAAACCATATCGCCCGTGGACAAGATCACCGGGCCGGGCAACGCCTTTGTCGCGGCAGCCAAGCGCCGGGTCTTTGGCAAGGTCGGCATCGACATGATCGCCGGCCCGTCCGAAATCCTGATCATCGCCGACAAGGACAACGAGGCGGACTGGATCGCGCTCGACCTGCTCAGCCAGGCCGAGCACGACGAGAGCGCGCAATCGATCCTGATCACTGACAACGCGGATTTTGCGCAGACGGTTGCCAATGCGGTAGAGAAGCGTCTGCAAACGCTGGAGCGCAAGGCCATTGCCGGGGCGAGTTGGCGCGATTTCGGCGCGATCATCACCGTGCGCGACCTGAACGAAGCGGCCGCCCTGTCCAACCGGATCGCCCCCGAGCACCTGGAACTCTGTGTCACCGATCCCGATGCGCTTGCCGAACAGACGGTTCATGCCGGCGCCATCTTTCTTGGGTGCTGGACCCCCGAAGCCATCGGTGACTATGTGGGCGGCCCCAACCACGTCCTGCCCACGGCGCGGTCGGCCCGGTTTTCCTCGGGCCTGTCGGTCGCGGATTTTCTCAAGCGGACGACCCTGTCGCGCATGAGCCCCTCTGCCCTGCGCGCCATCGGCGGAGCGGCCGAAACACTGGCAACATCCGAGAGCCTTCAGGCACACGGTCTTTCCGTGACCGCGCGGCTCGCGGCACTGAACAGTTCGGCGAACGAATCCTAGGGCATTCCCAAGCAGCGACAAAAACGGAATTCACGCGGGCGATGGGGTATTTCTGGCACAGCCTGGCCGGAACTCTGCCTTGATCCAGCCCATCAGGACCTGCGTGGATTGCGACAGACATTTGATCAGGTTAAGCCTGTCGCATTCGCAAGAGGACGGACCGGATGAGTCACATTGCCCAAATCGCGCTGGATGATGCCAATCTTCCGACGCCGACGCCCGAGATCGAGCAGGAACGCAAGGTTGCGATGTTCGATCTTCTGGAGGGAAACAGCTTTGCGCTCCCGAAACGCGACGACCGCCCGGTGCCCGATGGACCCTATCACCTGAATCTGTCGATCCGGGACAAGCGGCTTGTCTTTGACGTGCGCACCGAACAGGATCATCTGGCGGCTGAATTCCACCTTTCGCTTGGCCCCTTTCGCCAGGTGGTCAAGGATTACTATACGATCTGCAAAAGCTACTACGACGCGGTCAAGAACATGCCACCCAGCCAGATCGAGACCATCGACATGGCGCGACGCGGCATCCATGACGAAGGCAGCCGGGTTTTGCAGGAACGTCTGGAGGGCAAGGCAGAGATCGACACCGACACCGCCCGCCGTCTGTTCACCCTGATCTCCATCCTGCATTTCGGAGGTTAGGGGTGCAGCCACTGCCCCAGTCGATCCTGTTTTGCTGCGACCACAACGCGGTCCGCTCGCCTATGGCAGAGGGGATCATGAAGAAATTCTATGGCACCGATACCTATGTTCAGTCCGTAGGCGTCAACAACGACATGGAAATCGATGGGTTCGCCATCTCCGTCTGCGAAGAAATCGATGTCGAATTGTCGCGCCATCGTTCGCGCAGCTTTGACGAGATGGAGCGGTTGGGTGATGCGCTGTCCTCCTTCGATCTGGTCGTCGCCCTGTCACCGGCCAGCCAGAGGCGGGCGCTGGAATTGACCCGTTATTTTCATCTGAAAGTAGAATACTGGCCCATCCTGGACCCCACCGGCCTGGGTGAGTCCCGCGATACCAAGCTGGCCAGCTATCGGCAAACGCGCGATCAGATCGTGGAGCACCTCAAGGACCGCTGGGGCGGTCCCGTGATCGACGCATGACGCATACGACGGCCATGAGGCGCGGTTCATGACCGTCGCGGTTGTCATCGTCGCCGCCGGGCGGGGCCGCAGGCTCGGCGCCGAGATACCCAAGCAATACATCCCGCTTGGTCCAGCCTGTTCGCTGCGCCGGGTCGCGGAACTCTTCCTGTCGGTTGATGCGGTGCAATGGATCGTCCCGGTGATTCATCCCGAAGACCAGTCGCTCTGCGACCGGGCGTCAGACGGACTGCACGATCCGCGCCTGCTGCCTGCCGCTCATGGCGCAGAGACAAGGGCACTGTCGGTGCGCTGCGGATTGGAGGCACTCGCCGCACATGAACCGGAGCATGTGCTGATCCACGATGCGGCCCGGCCGTTCCTGCCCCGCCCAGTGATATCCGACGTCATCGACGCCTTGCAGTATAGCACGGGCGTTTGCGCGGCGCTTCCCGTCGTCGACGCCTTGTGGACCTCGCAGGATGGTGCGGCGCGGGCTGCGGTGCCGCGCGAGGGCATCTGGCGCGCCCAGACCCCGCAGGCGTTTTCCTTTGCCAGCATCCTGAACGCGCATCGCAACCATGACGGCACCGCGACCGACGACGTTGCCGTCGCGGTACAAGCCGGCCTGAACGTGACCTTCGTCAGGGGCAGCGAGCGGAACTACAAGATCACCACGACGGACGACCTGGAACGCGCGATCCGCGATGCAGAGGCGCAGGATGCCGCAGACGCCCGAGCGCATCTGCGCTAGTTTTCCGCTGCCTCGCGCAGGATATCGAGAACCGGCGCCCCGTCCTCCGTTCCCCGGTTCAACCTGTAACTGATCTCCGGCCCCTGCACGGGCTGGCCTGACGCGCCATAGTCTTCCTGACCGTCGACGGTTGTGCGGGTCCATCCTGTCAATGCCCCATCCGGCGCATAGCTGAAACGATCGCGCCACGGCGCGGACCAGTGCAGGCGCGGATCATAATATGCGCCACGTCCCCGGGCGTCATAATCCACGCTGACGAGCCGGGGCGCGGCACCCTGCACGGTTTCATAAACGCGGTTCTGATGGGTCGGAAAGCTGATCGAAATGAGGGCCGGGGCGCTGTCCGAATATCCGTTCCATGCAAAGACGCCGATATCGACACGCGATGTCTCAAGTCCCTGCTCCGCTTGCGGATCACGCGGCGGCAACACAAATGGGTCATGCCAGTTCAACGTGATGCGCGCCGACCGGCCATCCTGCCCTTGCGGCTCGATGCGCACCTTTGCCGGATCGCCACGCAGCAGCACCCAGTCGAATGTCAACGCATTCCCGTTCGGATCGAGTGTGGAATCCGCGCTCACGGTCATCTGGCGTTGCCATGCAGGGCCCCGCCAGATCCGCGCGATCGCCGACGGCGTTGTGAACAGATGTTCGTCCAACCCCGCCAGCCCCGCACTCTGCCCGAAATCTTCAGCCACGACCCGGAGCCGGACCTGCGGCGGTACTTCTTCGGGCCGCATCGCGGCCGCCTGTCCGACCATCCGCCCGGGACGAAGCCTCTCGCCGGCGAACACCGTCGGATGCGCGATGGCAGACAGGTATTCCGCCCGTGTTTTAACCCCTTGCAGATTGCGACGCATGATCATCTGCACAGTCGGCGCAATCAATCCGTGCGCCATCAGGGTGGCCCGTGTGTCGGCGGGGAACGCCGCCAGCGTCATCGCAACCGCATCCATGAACGGATAGTCCGAACCCGACGACCCCTGGCTGACAATGGTATAAGGCCAGTTTGCCGGGTACAGGTCGACCGCATCGTGATCGCGATGCTCGGGGTAGATGTAGATACTGTTGGATATGTAGTCGCGATAGGCCCGGGCGGCCCCGCCGGGTGCGGTCATCGCATGCCGCACCAGACTTCGCGCATCCGCGCCCGAGGTCATCGCGGTCGACGAATTCCCGAAAACCAGCCCCGGAATCAGAACCGGTCCGGCAAGCCCGTAATCAATGCCCGCCGCGACAAGGTCGGGGGCGTATCGCAGAAACGTCAGGTTCGGAAACCGCGAAGGACCCAACGTCGAATGATCGCGGTCGCGGTTGTCGTAAAGGATACGGTCGAAACCCTGCGACACGCCCCGCGCGACCAAACCTCGCAATTGTCGCGCGAGATCACTCTCATCGGCGCGTTCGATTGCCGGCAACGCCGGGTCAGCCGCAAGACCTTCGAACTCGCGCGCGATCATCGGACCACTGCCAAGCCTGGTCAGATCGCCCGGCGTCAGTGTCAGTTCCCCCGCGCTCAGCGCGGACCCAGCACAGCCAATTGAGACCAACGCAGCCTGAAAAACGCGGCGGATGTCTCTGCGCGACAGTTCCGCGAAAGCGCACGACACGTCCTCGTACCCTCCATTCACTCATCACGACAGCACTCTGCCGCGCAATTCCGGCAAGGTGAAGCATCTTTGGCGGTGCAGAGGCGATTGAACGCACAGCCTCTTGTCGTTCCGGCGACGGCGCGGCACAAACAGGCAATGAACGGGCAGGAAGAGACCGCGATTCGATCCCGCCGCCAGCCCGAACGGCAATGGCGGCCTACGCCCGTCGTCATTGCGATCCTTGTAATCTGCTGCGGCATCGAGCTCCTGCTGCAAGCCAGTGACCTGGGGCTTATCGGAAACACGCGGCTGCGCGTCTTTGCCTATGAAAACGGGGCGTTCTGGGTGGGCCTGCTCGACAACTGGCGACCCAACTATCCTTTGCAACCCTGGCTGATGTTTCTCAGCTATCAGGTGTTGCACACCGGGCTATCGCATCTGGTGGGAAACATGTTCGTGCTCCTGATCGTCGGGCCCATCGTGGTACGTCGCGTCGGCTCGGCTTGGTTCGCCGCCATCTATGTTCTATCGGGAATTGGCGGTGCGCTTGGCTTTGCTCTTCTGAGCGATAGCGCACAACCCATGGTTGGCGCATCCGGCGCGCTCTTCGGGTTGGTCGGCGCGTGGAAATGGCAGGACTGGTTCTTCAACGCGCAGAACGGGTTGGGCCGCAAATCGCTGATCACCGACATTATAGGACTGATTCTCCTCAATATTCTTCTATGGGTTGTGCAGGGCGGCCAGGTTGCGTGGGAGACTCACCTCGGCGGGTTCCTGACGGGATGGCTTGCCGCAACACTGGTGATTCCCCGTCAGGACGGGTCGGGGAGCCTGGAGCAACCGAATGACCGGCCCAAGAAATGAAACAATACTCTAACGCAGTCGGCATAGTTCCCGTTGGCAAAACAATACCGCTATTTCTTTACTAAAAGGCCGGTTTGCCATTCCGTAAGTGGCTGAGACGCACTATGTATACCTCAGTAACCGATTTGGTGCCGCGTGAATGCATGGCGCCACGATTGTCCAAGTTAGTAAATGGTAGGATTGCAATGTTTAATAGTTTGAAAGCGGCAGGTTTGGCCGCAGCTCTGATCTCGTTACCTGCGCTGGCATCTGCCGCCACCATACGAGTCTATGATATCGCATCAAAGCCCAAGGTTCTTCTGGAGCACGTGCTCGACACGGGCGACATGACGCAGGCACGGTCTTCTGGCAGCGCCGCAAACATGTCCTGGGACATTACCGTCACACCACAGGACATCGCCGGGCAATCGCGCCTGAATACCATTGCCGTCACCACGAGCGGCGTGGGTGCGATCATGATCCTGGTGTCCGAGAACGACTTTGGCGCGGGTGCAAATGCGACCACATCGTCAAGCGTGCAACTCGATGTCGCGGCAACGACGGTCGGCAGATCGCTCCGGGTTATGGGCTATGTTGACGATCAGAACCGGCTGTTCTCGCGTAACACCGCGATCGACTCGCGCGGCGTCCTGCTCAACAACTCCGTGCAGGGCCGTCAGAGCGGACAAAATACGCTCTACGAGACGCTGACTGACCCGTTCTCGATGACGACGGCATTCATGATCCGCCACGATGAACAGACCGATATGACCTCTTTCGACGCCACACAGGTGACCGCCGTGCCGGTACCCGCTGCCGGGGTGTTGTTGCTGACCGCCCTGGGTGGACTGGGTGTGATGCGCCGTCGGCGCAAGGCGGCCTGAGAGACGGCACCTAAGAGCTTTTCGCAATCGACGTGAAACATCAGGTCTCACCTGACGCTTTGGAAGCTGACACTTCAGGTGACACGACTTTGTCTCGAAACGCTTTTTGAAGAAGAAACAAGCGGGGCCGGAAAGGCCCCGTTTCTGTGCATGGGCCACCTTCACCATGTTGACGATGCTGCTCTCACGCCAGGACATAGCTGCCCGTAAACCGCGCGTCTGGCGTCGCGCCGGAGCACAGCGCATGTGATCGCCAAACCATGGCCGTGGCGATGTCGCATCTTGCGAAAAACGCGCGCTACCTAGATCGTTTCAAGATAGACAGGAAACATCGGCTATCATTTAACGCGTTGAAATCACTGGATTCAGGTAGCGTCAGGTGATGCAGGTTTGTCGCGAAATGCTATGGCACTGACTGAAATCTGAGATTTCAACGCAGCGGCCGATCCGTCTTGTTTCAGATATTTCGACAGGCACTTTCCCGGGCACCAGCGCAACCGGGATCAGGCATGCGCCTCTACGCCAAAGCCGCGCTCGCAGAAAAAGACTCCATCGTCGATTACCGCCTGCACAACAGACGCGGTCACGATCTTGCTGACTTCATCCGTCCAGCAATAGAGCAGGGCGAAATCGCAAAGCTGATTGACGAGTCTCGGAACACCGCCGGTCACGCCGTGTATCAACGTGCAGGCGCCCGTGCTGAACACGTCGGCGTCGGCCCCAGCTACGGTCATCCTGTGCTTGATATACGCCTGAGTTGCGTCTGCATTCATGCGGTTGAGGTGAAAGCTCGAGGAAATCCGCTGCGCGAGCTGGCTCATGCTCGGATGGCGCACCATGTCCCGCAACTCGGGTTGTCCGACAAGGATCAACTGAACCAGCTCATCCTTGTTCGAGTTTATATTGATCAACATCCGCAGCTCTTCCAGACCTTCGCGCGAAACGTTCTGCGCCTCGTCAAAGACCAGAACGACCCGCCTGCCCTGCGCATATTCTGCAATCAGGAAATCCTGCAGCGCCTGGAAATGCTGCACATAGCTGCCCTGCGCATCAAACGGAATGTCGAGCGCGTTCAGCACCCATTGCAAAAGTTCGCCGCGGCTCCCCTGGGCATTGGAAACAAGCCCGACGGTCACGTCATCGCCCATCTGTCCGAGAAGGTTCTGAAGCAATGTCGTTTTGCCTGCCCCCACCTCTCCGGTCAGCATCGTGATCGGCGCATGCGAGAGAACGCCAAATTCAAGCACTGAATAGGCACGCCGGTGTTGCGGCGACCAGAAGATGAACTCCGGGTCCGGAACAAGCGTGAAAGGCCGCTCGTTCAGACCGAAATATCCGAGATAAAAGGAAGGTTGCGTCATACTGAATCTGGCACCTGGAACCGGTTGTTACTCATACACTACAGTCGGACTTGCTTGGGACCGGTTAACATCACTCACTTGGGTCTTTTCCTTCGTCAAGCAAGATCCCCGTTTACGGATTCGACGTTCACGACCACCCAAACGCAACAAACGAACGCATGCCGCATCGAATAGGCCACCGATGTCCGACTCGGCTTTTGTTTCCCGCTTGGGTACGGACACCATGATGGTCAACTGGATCGAAACAATGGTGTGTATGTGCAGAAATTGTGGCGGGATTGAATTACGTTACGTCCACTTGACCGCAGGCGGAAACGCCAGAGCCGCGTTTTTTCCGGGCACGCCGGTCAGACCTCGTATATTTTTCGAATCTCGAAAAACACTTTTATTTATATTTATCAAATATTTATGTAAAAAATACAACTTACGGTAGTCAAGAAAACAGTTGTTTGTGTGCAAATTTTCGCTAAGTTGTATGTCATTGCTTGTGTAGCTGTAACGCTCGTTTTGGACCGATCCCTGTAACCAATGATCTTGTTAAAATTTGAGTGAGTAAGAGATGTCTTTTCAATTTCCCGACCCGGCGCGCCTTGAGGCTGTGTCAATCCCCAACATCGTTGCGTCTTCATCCGGTAGCAGGCTGGACCTGTATACCGGCTTTGGCAAACGTCTTTTTGAGCTCGCGCTTGTCCTGATCGTGCTGCCGATTCTGGCACCCGTCATGCTGTTGATCGCATTGCTGGTGTCACTCGACGGTGGCTCTCCGATCTATATCCAGAAACGGATCGGAAAGAACGGTCGCATCTTCAGAATGTTCAAGTTCCGCACGATGGTGCCGAATGCCGAGGAACGTCTCGCCGAGTATCTCTCTGCGCATCCAAAGGCGCTGGCCGAGTGGAACCACAGTCAGAAGCTTCGCCATGATCCGCGCGTGACACGGATCGGCGCCTATCTTCGCAAGTGTTCGCTGGATGAGCTGCCGCAACTGATCAACGTATTCCTGGGCGACATGGCCATCATCGGCCCGCGCCCCATGATGGTTGACCAGGAAAACCTGTATCCCGGCCGCGCATACTACTGGATGCGTCCGGGTATCTCGGGCCTGTGGCAGGTGACCGAGCGCAACGAAAGCGCGTTCTCCGACCGGGCGCGTTATGACGACAAGTACTTCTACAACATGACATTCGTGAATGATTGCAAAATCATTGTGAAAACCTTTGTTGTCGTGGTCCGCGGAACCGGATACTGATTCTGCCGTAACCACAACAACCCGAGGTTTAGTAGAGTGCAGTATGTCCCGAGCAGCCGCGCGCGCGCGCGCAAGAGTCGTGTAGGCCTCGCCATACTCCTTTCGGCGGGGCTTAGTCTTGCCGCAGCATGTGATTCCTCCGAAGAACGCGCAGAGTCGCATTATCAATCCGCGCTTGCCCTTCTCGAAGAAGGTGACGTCGATCGTGCCCTGATCGAATTCCGCAACGTTTTTGAACTGAACGGCACTCACGAGGCCGCCCGCGCCGCCTATGCGCGCACGCTGCGTGAAAACGGCATGATCAAAGAGGCGTATGGCGAATACCTTCGCCTGGTCGAACAATACCCGCAAAACCTGGAAGGTCAGCTTGCATTGGCGGATATCGCCGCCGCTACCAAGAACTGGTCGGACGCGGAACAGCATGTGGCCAAGGCACTGGAACTTGCGCCCGACGACATCCAGATGATTTCGATCGACAATGCCGTGAAGTACTTCAATGCCATTCAGGCGCGTGAAGACGCCGGACAACAAGCGGCGATTGTCAAGGCGCAGGCGCTGATCGAAGAAGACGAAACGCTCAAGCATGCCCGCGACGTTCTGATCGACAACCTGCTGCGCAAGCAGGACTGGTATGCTGCGCTGGATGCAATCGACACGGGCATCGAGACAAATCCGGAACAAAAGGAACTGTACCGGCTGCGACTGGGCGTTCTTCAACAGGTCGGCGATCTTGACGGGATCGCGGCCCAGTTGCGCGATCTCATGGATCGGTTTCCACAGGAACGCGGCACGTTCAAGCAAACTCTTGTCCGCTTCCTGATCACCCAGGGCCGGATCGACGACGCGGAAGCCTTCGTTCGCGAAGAAGCTGCCCGGGATGGAGCCAGCCCCGAGGATTCGGTTTTCCTCATCAGTTTTCTCGAGCAGATGCGCGGACAAGAGGCCGCCCTTGCAGAGGTCGAAGCGCAGCTTGATGCCGGAATCGAAGACCGGAACAATTTCCGTTCGATGCGCGCAAAGCTGAAATTCCAGATGGGCGATGTGGACGCGGCTATTTCCGAGATGGAAGACCTGAGCGCGACCGCAGAGCGCGACGACCTGACCCGTGCCATCGAGGTTGATCTGGCGCGGATGCTCTTTCAGCAAGACAATGCCGTTGGAGCCCGTGCGCTCGTCGAAAAGGTCCTGTCCGAAGACCCGGCCCAACCTGATGCCGTCAAGCTCAAGGCGAACTGGCTGATTGACGACGATGAAACCGCCGATGCGATCGTCATGCTGCGCGATGCACTCAACGACTCGCCGAATGACGCGGACATCATGACGCTGATCGCGCGTGCATACGAGCGCGAAGGCAACCAGGAACTGCGCTCGGAAATGCTCGCGCTGGCGGTGCAGGCATCGGGCAAGGCGCCGGCGGAATCCCTGCGCTATGCGAGCAATCTTGCCGACAACGACAGCCTGCGCGCGGCGGAAGGGGTCCTGATCGATGCCCTGCGGCTTGCACCGCAAAACGCGGCCCTCCTGGGGGCGCTTGGCGAGGTCTATACCAGAATGGAAGACTGGCCACGCGCCGATGATGTGATTGCCGCCCTCATCAGGCTGGATGACGACGGCGCACGCCGGCAGGCGACCGAACTGACCGCACGCAAACTGGCTGGTCAGGATCGCTCGGAGGAACTGACCGCGCTTCTGGAGGAGCTCGAGAGCGACCCGTCCCTCGGCCAGAGCGCGCAATTCGCGCTGCTGCGCAACCGGTTGCAAACCGACGGACCGGAAGCGGCCCGAGCCTATCTCGACACCTTGCTCGAAGAGACCCCGGATGACCCCACGCTGCTCTTCATGCGCGGCGGATTTCTGGCCGAAGCCGGTCAGATCGAAGAAGCCGAAACGCAATTCCGCGACCTGGTGAGCGATAATCCGGAATACGCCAATGTCTGGGTCGCGCTCTATCGGATGAAACAACAGGCCGGCGATATCGAGGGCGCAAACGCCGTGCTGGACGAGGCGCTGGCCGAGGTTCCGACAAACGGCACATTGCTCTGGGCAAAAGCCGGAGAGCTCGAACGCGCAGGTAACCTTGACGGTGCCATCGAGATCTATGAGGCGATGTACGCAGAGAATTCGGACTCGCAGATCGTTGCCAACAATCTGGCGAGCCTGCTCGCGACCTATCGCTCTGACGAGGACAGCCTGCAACGGGCCTATACCGTGGCACGTCGGCTGCGCGATAGCGACGTTCCCGCGTTTCAGGACACCTATGGCTGGATCACCCATCGACGCGGCAGCTTTGACGACGCACAGGACTATCTGCAATCGGCCTCGGAAGGATTGCCCGAGGACATTACCGTCCAGTTCCACCTCGCCGCCAATCTCGCCGCGCTTGAACGCAACCAGGAGGCTCTTGCGCAGTTCGAGAAGGTGAAATCTATGATCGACGCCGGAAACCCACCCGCATTCGCCGCCGAGGTCGACAGCGAAATAGAACGGCTGAGCCAACTCCCCGCCGGCGAATAGCGCGGAGCCCCGGTTATCGCCGACGCAATCCCACGAACGTAAAAACCGCCCCGATTTCGGGGCGGTCTGTTTTTTCCGGGTGCCTCTGTTGCACCCGGATCAAATTTGACGGCGTCATAGTCCGGGATCGAGATCCAGCCCGCCGAGAAGGTCGGCACCGATTACATCCTCATCCAGGTCGGCATCACCGCCACCGGCGTCAAGCGCGCAGGAATCCGCGCCGCACGTCATGTCCGCCTCGGCCAGCCCATCGGCGCCGCAGGCGTAACCGCCACAGTCAGCGCTGGCGGCGGCAGCCGGGAAGTTCCAACCCTCGTCACCTTCATCGCCTTCGTTGCCTTCGTTATCCTCGTCGTGCTCGCTACCCTCGTTGTGCTCGTTGTCTTCGTTGCCTTCGTCGCCGTTGTTTTCGTTATCGCCCGGACCCGAGTCGTCCCAGCCTTCATCGCCCTCATTGTCCTCGTCGAATTCGTTACCTTCATTGTCCTCGTCATGCTCGGACCCTTCGTTGTACTCGTTGTCCTCGTTGTCCTCGTCGCCATTATTCTCGTTGTCGCCCGGGCCTGAATCCGCCCAGCTCTCGTCGCCCTCATCCCCCTCGTCGAATTCGTTGGCTTCATTGTCCTCGTCATGCTCGGACCCTTCGTTATGCTCGTTATCCTCGTTGCCTTCGTCGCCGTTGTTTTCATTGTCGCCCGGACCTGAATCGGGCCAGCTTTCGTCGCCTTCACTCCCCTCATCGAATTCGTTGCCCTCGTTATCCTCGTCGTGTTCGGTGCCTTCGTTATGTTCGTTTCCTTCGCCTACACCTTCGTCGCCTTCATTGTCTTCATCACCCTCATCACCCTCGTCGGCCTCATCATTCTCGTTGTCCTCGTCGCCTTCGTTGCCCTCGTCCAACTCGTCGTTCTCATTGTCCTCGTCGCCTTCGTCGCCCTCATCCAACTCGTCGTTTTCGTTGTCCTCGTCGCCTTCGTCGCCTTCATCCAACTCGTCTTTTTCGTTGTCCTCGTCGCCTTCGTCGCCTTCGTCTAGCTCGTCATTCTCGTTGTCCTCGTCGCCTTCGTCATTTTCGTCGCCTTCGTCATTCTCGTTATCCTCGTCGCCTTCATCGCCTTCATCGGCCTCATCGCCCTCGTCGTCCTCGTTGCCTTCGTTACCCTCATCCTGGCTGCCGTTTTCGTCGCCCTCATTGTCCTCGTCGTGCTCGTCACCCTCGTTTTGCTCGTTATCCTCGTTGCCCTCATCGCCGTTGTTCTCATTGTCGCCCGGGCCGGAATCCGCCCAGCTCTCGTCGCCCTCATCCCCCTCGTCGAACTCGTTGCCTTCATTGTCCTCGTCGTGCTCGGACCCTTCATTGTGCTCGTTATCCTCGTTACCCTCGTCACCGTTATTCTCGTTGTCGCCGGGGCCGGAATCCGCCCAGCTCTCGTCGCCCTCGTTGCCCTCGTCAAACTCGTTGCCTTCGTTGTCCTCGTCGTGCTCGGACCCTTCGTTGTGCTCGTTGTCCTCGTTGCCCTCGTCACCGTTATTCTCGTTGTCGCCGGGGCCGGAATCGGGCCAGCTTTCGTCGCCCTCATCCCCCTCGTCGAATTCGTTGCCTTCGTTGTCCTCGTCGTGCTCGGACCCTTCGTTGTGCTCGTTGTCCTCGTTCTGACCTACATGCTCGTTGCCTTCGTTGCCCTCGTCGCCCTCATCGACATCGGCTTCGTTGCCTTCATCCCCTTCGTCTCCCTCGTTGCCCTCATCGCCCTCGTCCTGTGTTGGCTCGTTGCCTTCATCTCCTTCATTTCCCTCGTTGCCTTCATTGCCTTCGTCGGCCCCCGGCTCATCCCCTTCGTCGCCTTCATTCCCCTCGTTACCTTCATCGCCCTCATCCTGGGTCGGATCGACGGCCCCCTCGTCGCCTTCATTGCCTTCGTCGAGATACGGCTCGTTGCCTTCGTCGCCCTCGTCGCCCTCGTTGCCTTCGTCGCCTTCATCGGCCCCCGGCTCGTCGCCTTCGTCGCCTTCGGTCCCCTCGTTTCCTTCGTTGCCCTCGTCTAGGCCCCGTTCGTTGCCTTCATCGCCCTCGTCACCTTCGTTATTCTCGTCGCCCTCGTCTTCGGGCTCGGGTTCGTTCCCCTCATCGCCCTCGTCATAGCCATCCTCGTTGCCCTCGTTCCCCTCATCGCCTTCGTCATCCTCATCGCCCTCGTCGACGCCAGGTTCGTCACCCTCGTCCCCTTCGTTACCCTCGTTGCCTTCATTGCCTTCGTCGGCGCCCGGCTCGTCGCCTTCGTCGCCCTCATTGCCTTCATTGCCCTCGTTACCCTCGTCCTGTGTCGGATCTACCAGCCCTTCATTGCCTTCATCGCCCTCATCGGCGCCAGGCTCGTTGCCTTCGTCGCCTTCGTTACCCTCGTTGCCCTCATTTCCTTCATCCGCACCGGGCTCGTTCCCTTCGTCCCCTTCATTGCCCTCATTGCCTTCGTTCCCTTCGTCGGCGCGGACCTCATTGCCCTCATCCCCTTCATTTCCCTCGTTGCCTTCATCGCCCTCGTCATTGTCGTAGGGATCGCCGGTCGGCATTCCGCCTGAAATCAGACGGGCGCTCTCGGCTGGGATTTCCTCGAAGAACTCGGATGTGTCGAGTTCGCCAAACACACTCCGAAAAAATTCAATAATCATCGCATTTTCCCCAATAAAATCAAAAAAGTCGCCCAAAAGGCATGAAGGTCGCAATCAATCGGAACAGAGCCCGCGCTACATAAATCCGCGCAATCAGACCTGCTTGTTCAACTATTGTGCCAATCGGGCAACAGATTCCGCAAGAAAAAATGGTTAACAGATGTCACATTCTTATTCTGGAATGATGCCGAAACCCTGCCATATCACGCGCCGCCACGGGCGCGCGAAGGGTGCGTTTGCACGATGATATTCCGGTGCGCGCCATCTGCGCCGGCGACAGCTTGCCGGCATCAGGGGCTTGCCCCGCAAGTCGAGGGTTGGCAGAACGGTCAGGCAGCAGGAGAACCGCCACATGGTCGACATCGCTACACGCGTCTATAATCACAAATGGAAGATCGATCCCATCGTGCGGTCGTTGATCGACACGGATTTCTACAAGCTGCTGATGTGCCAGTCGGTGTTCCGCAACAAGCCGGAAACCGAGGTTGCGTTTTCGCTGATCAACCGCACCACCCGGATTCCGCTTGCCGACCTGATCGACGAGGGCGAGTTGCGCGAGCAACTCGATCATATCCGGTCGCTGCGCCTGAGCCGGGGCGAGAGCACATGGTTGCGCGGCAACACGTTCTACGGCAAGCGCCAGATGTTTCGTCCCGACTTCATGGAGTGGTTCGAGAACCTGCGCCTGCCCGCCTATCATCTTGAGCGCCGCGGGGATCAGTACGAACTGACATTCGAGGGAAGCTGGCCCGAGGTCATGCTGTGGGAAATTCCGGCCTTGGCCGTGCTGATGGAATTGCGCAGCCGTGCGGTTCTGGACGGGATGGGGCGGTTCGAGCTTCAGGTGCTCTATGCCCGCGCCATGACCCGCGTCTGGGAAAAGATCGAGCGCCTGCGCGATATAGACCCCCTTGGGATCGCCGATTTCGGCACCCGACGCCGTCATTCCTTCCTCTGGCAGGATTGGTGTGTGCAGGCCATGATGGAGGGGCTGGGCAGCAAATTCACCGGCACCTCGAACTGCCTGATCGCCATGCGGCGCGAAGTCGAGGCGATCGGCACCAATGCGCACGAGCTTCCGATGGTCTATGCCGCGCTTGCCGAAGATGACGCGGCCCTCGCCCGTGCGCCCTATGATGTTCTTTCGGACTGGCACGAAGAGCATGAGGGCAATCTACGGATCATCCTGCCCGATACCTACGGCACGCGCGGGTTTCTCGAACGCGCGCCGGACTGGCTCGCCGGGTGGACGGGCATTCGCATCGATAGCGGCGATCCCGCCGCAGCCGCCCGTATCGCAATCGACTGGTGGCGGCAACGGGGCGAAGATCCGAAGGAAAAGCGCGTGATCTTTTCCGACGGGCTTGACGTTGAAAAGATCATTGAACTGTCTCGTGAATTCGCCGGCGAAACCAATGCGTCTTTTGGCTGGGGCACGCTGCTCACCAATGATTTTCGGGGGCTCGTGCCCGACGATGCGCTGGCGCCCTTCTCGCTGGTCTGCAAGGCGGTTGCCGCCAATGGTCGCCCGACGGTCAAGCTGTCGGACAACCCGGAAAAGGCGATGGGTCCGCCCGACGAGATCGAGCGGTACAAGCGTGTCTTCGGGGTTGGGGAGCAGGAACGGCTAGACGTCGTGGTCTGAGCCTATCGCACCGGCCTGACGGTTCATGACGCGAGCGCCGGTTCGGGCAATTGGGGCGCGGCGGCGATCAAGGACCTAGTATAGGGGTGTTGCGGGTTCTGGAACACCGCCTCGGTATCGCCCTGTTCGACGATCTGTCCGGCCCGCATCACCAAGACACGGTCGGTCACGGTGCGCACGACGCTCAGGTCGTGGCTGATGAAAAGATAGGTCAGGTCATAGGAACCACACAGTTCGGCAAGCAGATCGAGGATCTGGGCGCGCACGGAAACGTCCAGCGCGCTGACCGCCTCGTCGAACAGGATCAGCTCGGGCCGGATGATGAGCGCGCGGGCGATGGCGATGCGCTGGCGCTGACCGCCGGAAAACTCGTGGATGTACTTGCGCGAGTCATCCGGATGCAGCCCAACCGCCGTCAGAGCTTCGGCGATGGCATCCTTGCGGGCCGTACCGCGAGGTGGCTCCTCAAGCAGATGAAATGGCTCGGTAACCAGACGGTCGACGCGATGACGGGGATTGAACGATCCAAACGGGTCCTGAAAGACCACCTGCATCTTGCGCCGGACCGATATGTCCGGTGTGCCGCCAGCATAGACCTGCAGACCGTCGAGCAGGATTTCACCCGACTGCACCGGCTCCAGCCCGAGAACCGCACGTGTGAGCGTGGATTTTCCACAACCGCTTTCCCCGACAAGCCCGAGACGTTCGCCCCGGTTCAGCACGAAACTGACGTCGTTCACCGCGCGGAAATGCTCGACCGGTGCAAACAGCCGCGTACGGGGCAAACGATAGTCTCGCACCACGTTGCGTACCTGCAACAAAGGGTCGGGCGCCGGCGGCACAGGCAGCGAAACCTTGTGTGTCGAAGCCTGGAACAGCATCTTGGTATAAGGGTGCTGCATGTTCGCGAGCAACTCTGCGGTCTCCCCGGTTTCGACAACATCGCCGCGGCGCATCACCACGATCCGATCGGCCATATGGGCAACCACCGCGAGATCATGGGTGATCATCAAGAGCCCCATTTCAAAATCCGCGACCAGCGATTTCAGAAGGTCGAGGATTTGCGCCTGCGTGGTCACGTCAAGCGCCGTGGTCGGCTCATCCGCGATGAGCAGCCTGGGGCGCAAGGCGATGGCCATTGCAATGACGACACGCTGCCGCTGACCACCCGAGAGTTCATGCGGATACCGGCTCATCGGGAACCGCTCTGCCGGCAGGCCCACCCGGTCCAGCATCTCGCGCGCGCGTTCGCGGGCCGCCTCCGGTGACATTGCCTTGTGCACAAGGATGGTTTCCGCCACCTGATCGCCGATTGTCATGACCGGGTTCAGTGCCGTCATCGGCTCCTGAAACACCATGCCAACAGCGCTGCCGCGCAATCGGCACATCTCCGCCTCGGTACTCGACAGGATGTCAGTACCGTCCAGTTCTATTGCCCCGGTGGCGCGTGCGTCGGGCGGCAACAGGCCCATGACCGCAAGCGCAGTCATCGATTTTCCCGACCCGCTCTCGCCGGTGACCGCGACAATTTCGCCCGGTGCCACCGTCAGCGACACCTCGTTCAGGATACGGGTGCCGCGAATGGCCAGCGACAGGTTATCGATTCCAAGGAGGCTCATGCGCGGCCGATCCTGAGGCGAGGATCCAGATAGTCACGCAACCCGTCCCCCATCAGGTTCAGGCCCAGAACCGTCAGCACGATCGCGACTCCCGGCACCAGCGCAAGGTGGGGCGCGATGCTGACCATGGTTTGCGCATCCGCCAGCATCCGTCCCCAGCTGGGCGTCGGCGGCTGCGCACCCAGCCCGACATAGGACAATCCCGCTTCGGCAAGGATGCCCAGGCTAAACTGGATCGTCCCCTGCACGATCAACAGGTTCATGACATTGGGCAGGATGTGTTCAAAGGATATCCGCGCGCCCGATTTCCCCGCCACGCGGGCGGCAAGGATAAAGTCGCGCTCCCACAGGGACAACGCAGCGCCGCGCGTGATCCTTGCGAAAACCGGGATATTGAAAATACCGATGGCGATGATCGCGTTCACCGCACCCGCGCCCAGCACCGCCGTGATCAGAATGGCGATCACAAGGCTGGGAAAGGCAAAGACCAGATCGTTTCCGCGCATGATGACCTCGTCCAGCCAACTGCCCTTGCGCGCGGCCGCGGCGAGCCCCAGCGGAACCCCCAGCAACATGCCGATTCCGACCGCCACGAACGCCACCGCGATCGAGGTGCGCGCGCCCACCATGATCATGCTGAACATGTCGCGCCCGAAATGATCGGTGCCCAGCCAATGCTCGGCATCGGGGGGTTGCAGCTTGGCCGGAATGTTCATCGCCGCGTAGTCATATGGCGTCCAGACAAAGGAAACCAACGCCATCAACAGGACGAGCGAGGACAGGAGTGCGCCGAGAAGCAGGTTGCGTGTCATGATCGCGTCCTCAGCCTCGGATCGACCAGCGCATAGGCCAGATCGACAACGAAATTCACGGTGATCACCGAAAAGACCAGCAGCATCACAACGCTTTCGACCACGATCAGGTCGCGCGAACTGATGGCCTGGAACACCAGCCGACCCAGCCCGGGCAGATAGAACACCTGCTCGATGATGATCGCCCCGGCGAGCAGGAACGAGAATTGCAGGCCGATGATCGTCAGGACCGGGATCAGCGCATTGCGCACCCCGTGCCGCCACAGCGCCTGCCCCCGGCTCAGCCCCTTGGCACGGGCGGTGCGCATGAAGTCCTCGCCGAGAATATCCAGCAGTGACGAACGCATGACCCGCGCGAGGATCGCCGCCTGAGGCAGGGCAAGGGAAATCGCCGGAAGCGTCAGCGAATGCAGCCCCGCCCAGATCCCCTTGTCCCAACCGGCAAAACCGCCCGCGCTGAACCAGCGCAGGTTGATGGCAAAGACCAGCACCATCATCATCGCGAACCAGAAATTCGGGATCGCGACGCCAAGCTGTGTCGCGCCCATGACGGCCACATCTCCGGCACGCCCCCGACGCGACGCGGCATAAATGCCCGCTGGAAAGGCCACCAGCGTCGAAATCGTCAGCGCGAACAACGCCAGCGGCAGCGACACCCACAGGCGGTCCGCGATCATCTCCGAAACCGGGGTGCGATAGGTATAGGAGGTGCCGAAATCGCCCGTCAGCATGCCCCCGGCCCAATCCAGGTAGCGCTGCCACTTGGGCACATCCAGCCCAAGTTCGCTGCGCAGCGCCGCAACGGTATCCGGTTGCGCGTTGATCCCCAGCATGAAGCTGGCGGGGTCCCCCGGCGCAACCTCGATCACAAGGAAAATGACCAGCGAGGCAACAACCAGGCTGAGCACGAGAGATATCAGGCGTTTGAGTGAATAGCGCAGCATCGCGGGCACGTTAGGCCGCCGGTCCCACCGGGTCCAGCGACAGTTTCAATCGGAAAGCACCTGCGGACAGCCCGAGGCAGCCGCGACCATCGCGATTATTGCGCCCAACGGACGGCTGTCAGATCGGTGGCCTGCGTCGGCGCATTGAGCCAAAGCCCTTCCACACCCACCTTGGCAACCGTCGGGAAGGCCAGTTCGAACAGGTATCCGTTGACGTAATCGTCGGCAATGATGGTCTGTGCCTGCTGCAACAGTTCCGTACGTCTCGCCTCGTCCGTTGTCCGGTTCAATTCGGCCATCACATCCTGAAACGCCACGTTGTCATACTGAAAGTAATAATCCGGGCGGGCATAGATGCCGATATCCATGGGTTCAGTGTGGCTGACAATGGTCAGGCCGAAATTCTTGCCGCGAAACACGCTCTCCAGCCATTGCGCCCATTCGACATTGATGATTTCGGCCTTGATCCCGACCTCTGCCAGTTGCGCCGCAACGATCTCGCCACCGCGGCGCGCGTAGGAGGGCGGCGGCAGGTGCAGGGTGGTCTCGAACCCGTCGGCAAGACCCGCCTCGGCCAGCAGCGCGCGGGCCTTGTCCGGATCATAACTGGATTTGCCGGTCAGATCGACATAGGCCGGGTGATGCGGCGCAAAGTGGGTGCCGATCGGAATGCCAAGCCCGAACATCGCGCCATCGATGATCGACTGGCGGTCGATGGCATGGGCCAGCGCCTGGCGAACCCTGATGTCGTCAAACGGCGGCTGCTTGTTGTTCGTCGCGAGGATGGTCTCGCCTTCGGTCGATCCGACAAGAACCTGGAATCGGGGATCGGCGTCGAACTGAGGCAGGTTCTCGGGCGCGGGGAATGCGGCGAATACATCCACATCTTCGGCCATCACGGCCGCGAATGCCGCAGTCGGGTCGCTGATGAATTTGAACGTCGCGGTGTCGAGCACGGCGGGCGTGCCCCAGTAATCCGGATTTCTGGCAATCTCGATCCTGTCGCCCTGCACCCAGTCCACGAATTTGAATGCCCCGGTCCCGACCGGGTTCGTCTTGATGTCCGCGATGCTTTCCGGGGCCACGATCACCGCATCCCCCCAGGCGAGATTGAAGAGCAGCAGCCCGTTCGCCTCCCTCAGCGTGAGCTTGACGGTCAGAGGATCAACAACCTCGACCTCGGAAATCGCTTCAAACAGCGCCTTCTGCGCATTCACGCTGTCTTCGGCGCGGGCACGGTCAAGGCTGAACTTGACGTCTTCGGCATCCATTGTGGTGCCGTCATGAAACGTCACCCCCTCGCGCAGCCGGAAGGTATAGGACAGCCCGTCTTCGGAGATCTCCCAGCTTTCGGCAAGGCCGGGCGCGATGGAACCGTCGCTCATGAACCGGGTCAGCCCTTCGAAAATGTTGGAATAGACAACCGAATCGATGGCTCCTGCCGCTGCGCTGGTAGGGTCGAGATGCGGTGGTTCAAGTTGCAGCGCGACCGTCAGATCGCCCTGGGCCTGCGCGGCACCCAGAGAGGCGGCGAGCGCAATGGCGCTGGCGAATACCAGGCTGGAAATGGGTTTCATGGATAAACTCCCCGTCGGTAAGGTGATGCCCGTGGCGGCAACTCTGACGCCATTCTGGCCGAGATTGCAGGTTATTCAAGCCTTTAGAGCGTTTCGCGATAAACCCGTCTGACCAAGGCAACCTCAGCCGGAACGCGATTCCGCTTGCCCGGCTCCAAGATGGTCGCCGAAAATGGTCCGGGAATGCCGGTCAAGATAGATGCGCAGCCAGGGCGTGAATCGCTCACTATGGCGCTCAACCTCCTGCAACAGATCCGCATATGCCAGCCAGCGTGTCTCCATGACCTCGTCAGGGTTCGGCGCAAGCCGCAACGCTTGGGGCGCGTGGGCCAGAAAAACATCCACGACCTCGTGTTCGACAAGCCCACCGCCAACATCCGCGCGGTATTCGAGCGTTTGCCGGTACTGCGGATCAAGACCGGTGATCCCAAGCTCTTGCTGCAAGCGTCGGATCGCACAATCCCGGGCAGCCTCGCCCCAGTGCGGGTGGGTGCAGCAGGTGTTCGCCCAAAGCCCGGGCGTATGATACTTGCCGAGCGCCCGGCGCTGAAGCAGGATATCCTGTCCACGGATCACGAAGACCGACACCGCCTTGTGCCGGATACCCTCGCGATGGGCGGTCAGCTTTTCAACGGGCGTCAGCGTTCCATCGACCCAGGCGGGGATGAGATCGGTCATGGCTGTGTTTTCGGTCGGCTTTGACATGGAATGCGTAGGTAGCGGCCCTTCCCCGCTCTGGCAAGCATCATGGGTCAGGACTGGCCGTCGCTCCAGCAGGGCAGGAGATCGCCCGGCGCGGGGCGCGCATGATAGACCGCGCGCGCGACCGCCCGCGCAATGCACAGGCCTGCCGCGTGACCGATATCTCGCAGATCACCGTCCGGGTTCTGCATCGCGCGACCGTTCGTGGAGACGGCAAAGATAAGATCCCCGTCGCTCGGCATGTGCGATGGCACGATGGCGCGCGCCAGACCGTCATGGGCAACTGTCGCCATTCTTTTGGCCTGTGCCTTGGTCAGGCCGGCATCCGTGGCGACGATCCCGATCGCGGTATGCGCCAGCTGTGCAAAGGCTCCGGCCTTGCGGCTCTCGACGCTGCGGCCCAACCCACCGCGTGGATCGGGACCAAGCCCGCCGAATTCATCGCCAATTTCGAACGGAGCAGCCCAGAAATGCCGCTCACCGGGGGTCGTGACGCTGCCGACCGGATTGGCGGCAATCAAGGCGCCGACTGTAATACCGCTCTCAAGCACCAGCGACGCCGAGCCCAACCCGCCCTTGTGCATGCCGGTCAGCGCGCCGGTCCCGGCTCCGACACTGCCAATCCCGAAATCGGCCCGTGCATCCGCCAGCGCCGCGCGACCAAGCGCCGGATAGGGGTTGTCGATCCAATCCTTGTCGCCGCCGTTCAGCAGATCGAAAATGATCGCAGTCGGCACCAGCGGGATACGCAGGTTCAACAGGGCAAACCCGCGCCCCTGCGCACGCAGGCCCGACACGACGCCCGACGCCGCGTCCAGCCCATAGGTCGAGCCGCCCGAAAGAACGATCGCGTCGACCTGTTCCACCGACTTGTCCGGTTCGAGCAGATCGGTCTCGCGGGTGCCAGGCGCCCCGCCCATGACAGAATAGGACGCCGTCAGCCGATCCTCGCCCAGCAACACGGTGGTGCCGGATTTCAACGCTGCGTCCTGCGCGTTGCCCACAAGCAATCCGGGCACATCCGTAATCAGGTTGCGAACGCCGGGAGTCATGCCTGTTCCGCCGCGATGGAAGATCGGCGTGTCACCCGCGAACCGCAAACGCCTCTCGCGTGCGCGATCCCCCTGTTGCTGCCCTGCTCCCGCATCTCTTGCCCCCGTGCTCCGGTTATCCGGCGGAACCCTAGCAACATGTAAAGATGGACCGCAATATCACTCATCCGGAACCGATCCGCGCAGTGCCTTGACCTCGCCCCGCGCCCGTTTCGCCTTGAGTCGGCGCCGCACCGATCCCCTCGTGGGTTTGGTCGCGATGCGCCGCTTCGGTGCAGTCAGCGCACGGCGGATCAGGTCGGCGAGCCGCTCCTGCGCGATCTCACGGTTGCGCGCCTGGCTGCGGGTCTCATCGCACTGGATGATCAGCGCACCCTCCTTGGTCCAGCGCCGCCCGGCGAGCCGTTTAAGCCGCGATTTCACTGCCGGGGGCAGCGATGGCGACCGCGCCGCCTCGAATCGCAATTCAACTGCCGTCGCCACCTTGTTGACATTCTGCCCCCCCGGCCCCGAAGCGCGCATGAAACTCTCGGTCAGTTCCCAATCCTGGATGACGATATCTTCGTTGATCCTCAGCATGCGCCCTGAATACAGCCCCCCGGACAAATCAGAAACCGGAATCGAAAAGGGACGCCCGTTCGTCCGGACGCCCCTTCGAAAGTCTTTCGGAGGCAGGGTCGGTCAGACCTTTGCCAGATCGCCTTGGGCGGATCATCCGCCAAGGGCTGCCTTAGTGGGCAACCTCCCAAGCTGTTCCGACACCTTGCTCCAATACCTTTCTTGACACTGGATCACCTCCTTTTCCCTTGTTGACGTTGATTCCAGAGTGCCACGGGTTTTCAAAATCGCAAAGCAAAATCGTCAGTGCGGTGTGGCCGCTTCCAGGATACGCCCGGAAATCAGGCGGAACGGGATCAGGGCAACCAGCGCGAGCGAGAGCTTGACCATCCAGTCGGCCAGCGCAAGCGACACCCACAGCGGCGCTGCGGGGCCGACCCCGAGCACGGGCAAAATTTCGTTCGCCCAGGCAACATCGTTGGACGGGTCGATCCAGACGAGCGAGGCCGAGAACGCGATGGAAAAGAACAAGGCCGTGTCCACGGAGGATCCGACGAGCGTCGAGACCAGCGGTGCGCGCCACCAGCGCCCATCGCGCAGCGCCGAGAAAATGCTCACATCCAGCAACTGCGCGCACAGAAAGGCCGTACCCGAGGCCAGGGCGATCCGAAGGGTAACAACGGGGCCGAATTCGCCGATGATCCGTGTGCCGATCAGCGAACAGACAATACCAACGATGAACCCGGCCAGCACAACCTTGCGCGCCGCCTGCGCCCCGTAGATGCGGTTCATCAGGTCGGTGACAAGAAAGGCAAAGGGATAGGTAAACGCCCCCCAGGTCAGCCATTGACCGAACAGGAACTGGACGAGAATGTTCGAAGCCACCACGATGGCGGCCATGGCGAGAATGCCGGGGAGATGTGCGCGTGTCATTAGGGTGCCCGTTTTTGCAAGGTTGCGGCGACTTGGCCCGCCCATCGGCGAACAGACCGCCACCTAACGCCTTGCGGCGTGCATGGCAAGTCAATTGATCAGGGCGTACTCGACCAGTTCGGTGCGCTGAAAGAACTTGAAATTGTCGTCCGCCACCATCGTCATGCGCAACCTGCCCTGTGCATCGGTCCAGACCGCGATGCCTTCCAGATTGTCATGGGTGCCGGTCGCGGTCTGCAATTCCAGCCGCTCATCATCCGCCGTATCGCCGGCGAGTCGCCAGCTGCGCACCCGCGCGCGGAAGCCAAAGATGTTGAACGCGCGTTCAAGCACGTAGAGCCGGCCGTCGGGGCCGACATCGGCGCCGACCGGCAGAAAGGCGCCATCGCTGGGCAGGCAAAACGGTTGTGTCCACACCCCGTTTTCCCAGCGATAAACCGGGATATTGCCATCGGCGTCGAAACCGCGTTCGGGCAAGGCCAGCAGGCGCCCGCTTTCATCCATCGCCAAGGCCTCGAGCCCACCGTTCAGCGGCAATCGGCGAATCGCGCGGGGCCGGTGCAGACCATAGGCCGCTGCATCCGGACGGTCATAGCGCGAGACGCGGTGCACGCCTTCGAACGAGATGTAGATCGTGCCATCCGGCGCCATCGCCAGACCTTCGGAATCGCGGATCCGCCCGACGAGAATGGCACCGTTTTGTGCTCGCAGGCGGATCGCGCGCCGCAATTCGATGTTCTCGATCCGCCCGTTCCGCCGGTCAAGCTCTGCAAACAGCAGCCGCCCCCGATCGGTCAAAACGGTCATGCTCCGCCCCTCCGGCGAGAGTTCGATTGCCGAAAGACCACCGAACCAGTCCTGCGGCAGCTGCCATTCGAACGTGCCAAGAAACTCGGCCCGCACCTCTTGGGAGCGGGCCGGTAACGCGGCAAGTGCCAGAGCCAGGATCAGTTGGAGCGCAGGACCGAAGTGCATTGCTGTGGCAGGTCGGCCAGGAAATACTCACGCTGCGGCTGGGGTTTCGGCGCATTCGGGTCCCGCGGCTTGGGCGGGGGCGGATTCAAAATGTTGTTCACCCATTGCTGGGCCTCGGCGCATCCGTCTCCACGAGGCGGCGGATTCTGGTCCACACAGCCCGTCGCCCCCTTAGGACAGGACAGCCGCACGTGGAAATGATAGTGATGTCCCCACCACGGGCGCACCTTGCGCAGCCAGCGGCGGCTCCCCTTATTGTCCTTGCACATCTGGACCTTGGCGCCGGGGAACACGAAAATCCGCGCCACACGCGGGTCGAGCGCCGCAGCCCGGATGATCTCGTGATGCACCCGGCTCCAGCTGCCATTGACATAGGCCCCGTTGGCACGCTGCATCGAAATCGACGAGATGTTCTCGCGCGTGCGTCGCGAAAGGTCCAGCCGCGAGGTCGGCAACATCCAGATGTCGATATCGAGCCCGACCTGATGGCTGCGGTGTCCCGATGTCATCGGCCCGCCACGCGGCTGGCTGATATCGCCGATATAGAGACCGTTCCATCCCGGTTGTTTGGCGGCGAAACCACTGAGCTTCTTGATGAAATCTATGGTCTCGGGGTGCCCCCAGTTGCGATTGCGCGACAGGCGCATCGCCTGCCATGTGGGACCGGTTTCCGGCAGTTGCACCGCCCCCGCCACGCATCCCTTGGAATAGCTTCCGTAAGGCGCGGGTGCCTGCCGGGAACCGCTCGACTTGGCTCCGAACAGTTGCTTGGCCAGTGGCTCTGCCCCGACCGGCAAGGCCAGCACGACACCCAGAAGAACGGCCATGACTCGCGAATAGGTCATTCGGATAGATCTCCCTCCGGTTTCACCCAGACTAGCAGAACAAGCCCGACAAGAAAGAGCGCAATCACCGGTGAAATACCGAGGCGGGCACTGCCGGTCCAGGCGGTGACGACACCGATAAGCGACGGCGCGATAAAGGCCGTGGCCCGGCCCGACAGTCCGTACAGACCGAAATACTCTGTCGGCGAGGCCGGATCGGAGTGACGCACCATCAGGCTTCGGCTGGCCGATTGCACGACACCGCCCAAACCGCCGATCAGGACACCGCACCCAAAGAACACGATATCCGGCAATGATGACCCTTCGGCGAGGGGCATGCCGAAAATCTGCGTCCGTGACATGCCGACGATCACCACGCAGACCGCGATCAGCACCCAGATCGAGCCGATGATGACCGGCTTGGGCCCCAGCCGGCTGTCGGTCTTGCCGCCGAAATAGCTGAAGATCACCGACGAGATCAGCGCCATGATCCCGAAGATGCCGATCTGCGTCACCTCCCAGTCCAGCACCAGCCCGGCATAGACTCCGCCAAACCCGTAGAGGCCGTTCAGCGCGTCACGATAAAACATCGATGAACCGAGATAGGCCGACAGGCTGAGCCGCTTGCCAAGGCTGCGCACCAGCCGCCCGAGATTGGAGAAGGCATCCGACACCTTGCCGCGCGCGCCCCGCACCGGCCGATCGCGCATCCACATGAAATAGGGCACCATGAACACCGCATACCACAGCGCCGTGATCGGGCCGACGGCACGCGTGCCTTCACGCTGTGACGCGTCCAGCCCGAACAGGGGATCGAGACCGATGATTGTCTTGCCGTTGCTCTGCTCTGCAAAAAACAGCAGCAGGATCAGCAGTGTGATAAATCCGCCCAGATATCCGAACGCGAATCCGGAGCCCGAGATTTCCCCGATTTCGGCATCGGTTCCAAGATCGGGCAGCTGCGAATTGACAAAGATCAGCGCGTATTCCGCGCCGATGAAGCCGATGCCGAACGCAATCAGCCCCCACCACATGTTCGACCCGTCCGGAGCCGTCATCCAGAGCGCGGCCGCCCCGGCGACATACATCACGGAAAAGCCGGCGATCCACGGTATGCGCCGCCCGGATGTATCCGCCAGCGCCCCCATCACGGGCGCACCGAAACCGATGATCAGCCCGGTGATCGTCAGGCACCAGGCCCAGATTGTCTGGGCTCGCGCATCGGCGGCCTGGCTGTCCAGCCCGCTCGCAAGGTAGTATTCTGCGGCGACGCTCGCGAAATAGGGGCCGAAGATGAAGGTGACCAGCAACGTGTGATATGGCTGGCTCGCCCAGTCAAAAAACCACCAGCCCCAGATACGCTTGCGCTTCGAGATGTCCGTCATGCATGCTCCGCCCGTTGCTGGTGCGATATGACAGGTGTTTCCACCGTCAATCAAGCGCATCCTGCATCGGCGGCCAGGGACGTGCCGCATCGGCCCGACACCACGCCGAGATCCAGTCCGGCATTTCAGGAGAGCGGAGATCGGCCATGTTCATATGCGCCAGCACCTGATCCGGCGGCACGATCCCGTTGCTGTTTGTGACCGCCGCGCGATAAAGCACGTGGCTGGCACATTCACCGTTCCGTTTCCACATGGATTGTTCAAGATAGATGAACTTGTCATCCCAGCACACCGCGCGGCTGCGCATCTCGAATTTCTCAAAGCCCCGGATGCGCCGGCGAAAGCGAACCGTGCTGCCCGCCATGGTCAGCCCCCAGCGTTGCCGGGTGATGACACGGATCAGCCCCACCCGCTGCGCCGTCATGCTGCGGCCCAGATCATAGAGCGTCATCGCGCGCCCGTTGTTGAGTTCGAGCCACATGTCCAGATCCCAGGGCCAGCAGATGTGATACGACACATGGGTGCCGGTCAGCGGCAATGGCGGCTGCCTGCGCGCAATCAGGATGTCCTTGATCAGGCGGACGATGGGGAACATGCCACTCTCCTTTTAATGCGACCCTGTGTCGCCCGACCCGGCCCACGTCAACCACAACCCTGCGGCAGGGTTGCGCTTTTGTGCTCTTGTGCATAGGTGATGCCCGGAACCAGAGAGGATCCTCCATGCAGTCGCTATTTCAAATCCTGATGCTGATCCTTGACGTGGTGCAGTTCTTTATCATCGCCCATGTCATCATGAGCTGGCTGATCAATTTCCAGGTGCTGAACCTGCACCAGCCGCTGGTTGCACAAATCTGGCAGATGCTGCAACGCATCCTCGAACCGATCTACGGTCCGGTACGCCGCCTGCTGCCGCCGATGCAGGGGCTCGACCTCGCGCCTCTGGTGGTTTTGCTGGGCATCTTTGCCCTGCGCATCGTGCTGGTCAACAACGCCGCCGCCTTCTACTGATCCCGCCTGCCCGCGCGGAAATGCCGGACGCTGCGCCTTGTTCCCCCTGGCGCGATATGTGAAACTGCGCCCCACGAGCAGGCACAAGATCAAAGAGTGAGGCAGGGCGCATGTCCGACGCGGACCGTCTGTTGCGCGACATATTCGGATTTGATGCGTTTCGCCCGGGTCAGGCCGAAATCGTTGAGGCCGTGAGGGCGGGCGAAAATGTCCTCGCCATCATGCCCACGGGCGGCGGGAAATCGCTGTGTTTCCAACTCCCCGCCCTGTGCCGATCAGGGGTAACGGTGGTCATCTCTCCGCTGATCGCGCTGATGCGTGACCAGGTGCGCGCCCTGCAGGAAGCCGGGGTAAACGCCGGTGCGCTGACCTCGGGCAATACGCCAGAGGAAACCGACGCTGTCTGGAACGCACTTGAATGCGGCGAACTGAAACTGCTCTACATGGCGCCCGAACGTCTGGCGGGCGGGTCTGCCGTTGGCATGCTGCGGCGCGTCGGCGTCACTCTGATCGCGGTGGACGAAGCCCACTGCGTCAGCCAGTGGGGCCATGATTTCCGCCCCGACTATCTGCGCATCGGCGAACTGCGCCGCGCCCTTGATGTACCGCTTGCCGCCTTTACCGCCACGGCGGATGCCGAAACCCGCGAAGAGATCGTTCACAAGCTGTTTGACGGCACGCCGCCGCGCAGTTTCCTGCGCGGGTTCGACCGACCCAACATCCACCTTGCCTTTGCCGCCAAGAACAGCCCCCGTCGCCAGATCCTGGACTTTGCCGGGGCACGGCGCGGTCAATCCGGGATCGTCTATTGCGGAACCCGCGCCAAGACCGAAGGGCTGGCCCGTGCCCTGAGCGAAGACGGCCATAGCGCCTGTCACTACCACGGCGGCATGGATGCCGAAGATCGCCGGATCGTCGAAACCCGCTTTGCCCGCGAAGACGGATTGATCGTGGTGGCGACCGTGGCTTTTGGCATGGGGATCGACAAGCCCGACATCCGGTGGGTGGCCCATGCGGATCTCCCCAAGAGCATCGAAGCCTATTATCAGGAAATCGGCCGTGCCGGTCGCGATGGCGCAGCGGCCGAAACCCTGACGCTGTTTGGTGCGGACGACATCCGCCTGCGCCGCACCCAGATCGACGAGGGGCTCGCCCCGCCGGAACGGCGCAGTGCGGATCACGCGCGCCTGAATGCGCTGCTGGGGCTGGCCGAGGCATTGAAATGCCGCCGTCAGACCCTGCTCGGCTATTTCGGTGAAAGCACCGACCCCTGTGGCCATTGCGATCTTTGCGACAGCCCGCCAGACGTGTTCGATGGCACCATTGCGGTTCGCAAGGCGCTTTCGGCGATCCTGCGCACCGACGAGTGGTTCGGAGCCGGACATCTGATCGACATCCTGACCGGGGCCGACACCGACAAGATCCGCGCCCGGCGGCACGATGAACTGCCGACCTACGGGTGCGGGACCGAATATGACAAGCGACAATGGCAGGCCGTGTTCCGTCAGATGATGGGCCATGACCTCGTCCGACCCGATCCGGAACGGCACGGCGCCTTGCGGATGACCGAAACCGCGCGCCCGGTCCTGCGGGGAGAAACCTCGATCGAGTTGCGCCGCGACACCATCCGCAAGGCCGATCGCAGACCCGCCGTCAAGACCCTGGTATCGGACGAAGACGCGCCGCTGCTCTCCGCGCTCAAGGCCAGACGACGCGCCTTGGCCGAGGCCGCGCGTGTCCCGGCCTATGTCATCTTTCCCGACCGCACCCTGATCGAAATGGCGGAAACCCGCCCCGACAGCCTGGATGCGATGGCACGTATCTCCGGTGTCGGCGCCAAGAAGCTCGAACGCTATGGCGCGACATTCCTTGAAGTGATCACCGGAGCCAACACACCGGTCCATCCCGCCCGGCGCCGGTTGGCGGGAAATGACGCGGGATCGCTCTATGACAGGCTGCTGGCGGTGCAGGCCGATCTCGCCCGCGGTGCCGACGGCATCGACAAACCTCTGAGCTGCTCGGCCGCGCAGCTTGCAAAGGTCGCACAAATGCGCCCCGACGACGCAAGCGGGCTGGAACGGTTGCTGGGTGAACGGCGGGCCGAACGGTTCGGCGCGGCGTTTCTCGATATATTGCGCGCCGCAGTATAGGCGCAGAAAAGGAAGTTGACATGCTGATCGTGATTTCACCGGCAAAGCGGCTCGACTGGTCCGAACGGGACATCGATACAACCGCGCCCGCGTTTCAGGACGATGCGATCCGGCTCGCCCGGAGCGCACGCAACCTGACCCTGGGAGATCTGCAAAAGCTGATGAGTCTGAGCGCGGATCTGGCACGGCTCAACCGCGATCGTTTCCGGGATTTTGTCGAAGAGCCAGGCGCCGAGATGACCCGCCCCGCCGCGCTTGCCTTTGCGGGGGACACCTATCAGGGGCTGGAAGCCGCATCGCTCGACGCCGATGAAATGGCCTGGGCGCAGGATCGTCTGCGAATCCTGTCGGGGCTCTATGGCATTCTGCGCCCGCTCGACGCCATCCAGCCCTATCGGCTCGAAATGGGCAGCAGGCTCAAGACGCGCCGGGGCAAATCGCTTTACGAATACTGGCGCGACCAGTTGTCAAAGGCGCTCAATGACCAGGCCGAACAGGTCAAGACCGACATCCTCGTGAATTGCGCCAGCCAGGAATATTTCGGGGCCGTCGCCCCGGACGCGCTGAAGCTGCGCGTAATCACCCCGGTGTTCATGGAAGACAAGGCCGGGACCCCCAAGATTGTCAGCTTCTACGCCAAAAAGGCGCGCGGCGCGATGGCCCGCTACATCGTGCAGAACCGGTTGACCGATCCTGCGGCGCTGACCGACTTCGACAGTGGTGGATACCAGTATCAGCCCGCGCTGTCCGAATCCGATCGCCCGGTCTTTACCCGCCCTTATGACAAGAGGTGACGGTCAGACCGGCGGCTGCGCGTCGCCGGGGCAGTGTTTCTCGACCTGTTCCTGAATTGCCGCCTTGCGCAACGGCTTGGTCATATAGTGATCGAGCCCCGACGACAGGATCCCGTCGGCATCGCCGTCCATCGCGTGCGCCGTCAGCGCGATGATCGGCACATGCCCGCCACTTGTCCGCTCCAGCTTGCGGATTTCCTGCGTTGCTTCCTTTCCGTCCATACCGGGCATTGAAATATCCATGAAAATCATATCGGGCGCAAAATCGGAGAAGGCGGCCACAGCTTCGGCGCCGTTATTGGCAAATTGCAGATCGATGTTCAGCCCCTTTACCATCTTGCGCAGGACAAGCTGGTTCGTCTTGTTGTCCTCGGCCGCCAGAACCCGCATCCGGCGTGGTTGCGACGACACCGTGGCGGTATCGGCTGTGGCCTGCGTTTCCGGTTTCGCAGGCACATCCGAGGAGTTTTCCGCAGGGGCGTCGGCGGGGTCAGCCGCCGGAACGATATGCAGCCGGCGCCCATCTGCCCGCCCGGGCAAGGCCGTGGCAAGCTGATCCTCCGCCGGGTCGGGTTCGGTCGGCACCTTCTTGTCGCCCGCATCGTGCAGCGCCGCCAGAGCAGCGTAAAGCTCCTGCCGTGGATAGGGCTTTTGCAGCACCCCCTGCACATAGCGAAACGCCGGGTCATTCTGCGCGAACCCCGCATTCGCGCTCAGCAGGATGAAAGGCATGTCGTTCCATCCCGCGGCGCGGATCGCCTCGACGAGTTCAAGACCGTCCATGTCCGGCATGTTGTGATCGCTAAGCACCAGGTCGATTTCGTCAGACATCCGGTTCATCGCCTCGTCTCCGGAAGCGCAGCAAGTGACCTGCCAGCCAAGCTGGCTCAACTGTTTTTCCAGAATAGCGCGGTTGGTTTCCAGATCATCGACGATCAGCACGCGACCCGGCATTTCTGGCAGCGTGGGCGGCCCGCCTTCAGAGGCGAGCACCTGTTCCAGCGCGATGCGAAACCCAAAGCACGACCCCTTGCCCTCCTCGCTGTCGACCCAGATCTCGCCATCCATCAGGTTGATCAGCCGTTGCGTGATGGCCAGCCCGAGACCAGTGCCTTCGAATTGCCGGTTGTTCTCGTCCTCGACCTGGTTGAACTCGCCGAAAATGTGATCAACTTTGTTCGCCGGTATGCCGATCCCGGTATCCTCGATGGTGACATGGATTGCGCTCCTCGTTCCGCTCTCGTCAGGAACGCCCGTGACGCGGATCAGCACATGACCGGCCGACGTGAATTTCAGCGCATTCCCCACCAGGTTGGTGAGCACCTGACGCATGCGGCCCGGATCGCCGATGAACTGGATCGGCAGGAACAGGTCGTAATCCACAAGCAGCGCCAGATCCTTGTCGCGCGCGATCGGCTGCAACAACATCACCACCTCATGCACACAGCGCTCGAAATCGAATGGCTCGGGATGTAACTTGAGCTTGTCCGCCTCGATCTTGGAATAGTCCAGAACGTCGTTGATAATCACCAGCAGCGCCTCGCCGGAGCTCTTGATGGTATTCACGTATAGCCGCTGCTCTTCGTCCAGCGGCGTATCGGTCAGCAGGTCAGCCATCCCCACCACGCCATTCATCGGCGTCCGGATCTCGTGGCTCATGTTCGCAAGGAATGCCGACTTGGCGCGGTTGGCCGCCTCGGCCCGGCGCCGTTCCGTCTTGAGCTGCGCTTCGTACTTGACCGTCGAGGTGATGTTCAGCGCCAGGCTGACCATGTCGCCACCGTGTCCGCGCTGGTCGATCAGCTTGATGTACTGATTGTTCCACATCCGCATGATGATCGGCTCGGGATTGGGCTGAAGCCAGCGCTCGGCCATCATCGCGCGCCACTCGTCCGGGCTGCGATCCTCGGTATTGACGAGCCCCTCATCGGTCAGGAGTTGCAAGATGCGCATGTAATTGATGCCCGGTCCCACCTCTTCAAGACCGTCAAACGCATTGATATAGGCAGAGTTGGCTCCGATCAGCTTGTCATCCGCGTCAAAAAACGCAAACCCGTCCTGAATGGTCTGGATAGAATGCCACAGCCGCCGCTCGGCGATTTCCATCTTTTCATGGGCGACGGTAAGGTCGGATTTCACCTTTTCGTTTTCGTCGCGAACCGTAGCGACCTCGGCCTGGGTCTCGCCGATCTGACGGGTCAGCGCCAGGGCATGCCGGCCCAGCTTGCGATTGGCGGCGGTCAATTCCGCCTGTTTGAGTTCAAGCAAGCGCTCGGCGGCAAGACGCGACCGCCTTTCATCGGCAAGTTTGTTGGCGAGACTCATGCTTGCAAGGCTCCGCAAAGGCCCTGAACGGGCAGTTTTGGTCAACATCAGCCAACGCGGTAAACAAGTGTTTAAGGCGCGCAATTTCCGGCGGGAATCGTTGCCAGTGCCGGTCCGGGCATGGCACGTTGGCCGAAACATCGGGAGACGGACATGCAGCACCTTTGGCGTTGGTTGAATATCGTGCTTTTGCTCTGGCTGGGCGTGGCGACGGCGGTGACCGCACAGCAGACCATCCCCGAATTCCGCTATGTCGCAACGCCGGACATGGATTTCTACGGCGACGATCTTGACCCGCTTTTTGACACCGATCTGACAAGTTGCGTGCGCGCCTGCACGGCCCGGCCCGATTGTGCGGCCTTCACGTATAACAGCCGATCGAACGCCTGCTTTCCCAAGCGCCGGGTCAGCGAAAAACGCTCCTACCAGGGTGCGGTCTCGGCGCTACGGATTGATGCGGATCCTGCACGGATCGCGCGCGCAGAACAACACCGCGCGGCTGCGAGCTTCATTGCCGAAGACGACTGGGAACAGGCGGTGAAGCAGGCGCGCACCCTCGGGCTGAACCATCCGGCGGGGGGACAGGATGCCGCGGCGCTGCTTGACGCGGCCCGGCAACAGAGCGCCGCCGGCAACCTCACGCAAGCCGCAAACCTGACCGCGATGGCGACGTCGCTCACCGATGAGGCGGCGGCATGGACCGGCTATGCCCGCCGCTTGCTGGCGATCAACACTGACAAGGAGCGCGATGCCCGCGCCCTTGCAAATCGCGCGCTCAGCGCGGCGCTGAACGGGTATCTTCGGGCCGCCGACAGCGCCGGACAGGTGACGGCCATGCTGGCCCTGTCCGAAGCCTTCGAACGTGTCGGGCGCGGGCGCGAGATGATACCGGCGCTCAGACTAGCCCAAAGCCTGCAACCTGACGACACGGTTGCGCGCGCACTGGAGCGGGCGATTGGCAAGCACGGGTTTCGTGTCACCGACAGCACGGTCGAAAGCGATTCCGCCAGCCCGCGAATCTGTGCGCAATTCTCCGAACCGTTGTCGCCCGTCGGGGTCGATTACGACAGCTACATTCGCCGGTCCCAAAGCGGGCTGGTGGTTCAGGCCGACGGCACGCAGCTTTGTGTCGATGGGGTAGAGCATGGCGCGCGCTACCGGCTGACACTGCGCGCGGGACTGCCCGCCGCAAGCGGTGAAACGCTGCTCAAGGATGTCGAACTGACCCAATACGTGCGCGACCGTGCGCCATCGGTGCGTTTTCCGGGACGCACCTATGTCCTGCCCAGGAGCGCCGACGCCGCGCTACCGGTCGAAACCGTGAATGTCACGACGCTCGATCTGCGCCTGCGGCGGATCAGCGACCGGAACCTCTTGCGCGCGGTTCAGGATGGCTATTTCGCGCGCCCGTTGTCGCAATGGCAGGATCAGTCCTTTGCCACCGATATCGCCGAAGAGGTCTGGACCGGAACCGCCGAGGTGGGCAATACGCTCAACCGCGACATGACCACGCGGCTTCCGATCGACACCGCGATTGCGGGTCAGCCGGCGGGAATCTTTGCCCTGACCGCGCGTATTCCCGGAGCCGATCCCTATGACGACCCGGGGGCGACGCAATGGTTCGTGCTCTCCGATCTGGGCATCAGCAGCCTGTCGGGTACGGATGGGCTGCATGTGACCCTGCGAGGGTTGTCAGATGCCGCTGCACGCGCCGGTGTCGAGGTCATGTTGATCTCGCGCGCCAACGCGGTGCTCGGACGCGCCACAACGGATGCCAGCGGCCATGCCCTGTTCGAGGCAGGACTCACACGAGGGGTGGGCGGGGCCGCTCCTGCCCTGATCCTTGCCCGCGATGCGCAAGGGGATGTCGGTTTTCTGTCCCTGACCGATCCGGCCTTCGACCTGTCGGACCGTGGCGTCGAGGGCCGCGCCCCCGCCGGTCCGGTCGACGTCTTTCTGAGCACCGATCGCGGCGCCTATCGCGCGGGCGAAACCATCCATGTTACCGCCCTCGCCCGTGATGACGAGGCCACCGCCATAGATGATCTGCCCCTCACGCTGATCCTGTCGAGGCCCGACGGAGTCGAATATGCGCGCCGCGTGTCGAACGGCGGCGTCGCGGGTGGTCACGTGTTTTCCCTGCCGGTTGCCCCCGACGCACCGCGCGGCACATGGCGGGTCGAGGTCAAGGGGGACCCGGATGCGCCCGCGCTGGCCAGCCAGCCGGTTCTGGTCGAGGACTTTCTGCCGGAGCGGATCGATTTCGATCTCGCCCTCTCGCCCTCTCCCCAGCGCAGCGGCGACACGCCCCGCCTGCAGATCGATGCGCGGTATCTCTTTGGCGCGCCGGGGTCCGATCTGACCATCGAGGGGCAGGCCACGTTACGCCCGGTTGCGTATATCGACGCATGGCCGGGCTATCGTTTCGGTCGCCATGATGCACAGGGCGATCCTGCCAGCAGCTTCTTTGGCGACCAGCGGACCAATGCGCAGGGCGCGGCAACCCTCGCGCTCGAGCTTCCGCAGATCGCGACTCCCGACATGCCCATGCAGCTTGTGGTGACGGCGCGGCTTGCGGATGGGGCTGCGCGCCCGGTCGAACGTCAGATCACCATGCCGGTACGTCCCGCGAGCGCGATCATCGGTATCAAGCCCCTGTTTGACGAGGCGGTTGCCGAGGGCAGCGAGGCCGCGTTCGAACTGATCGGCCTGTCATCCGACCTGACGCCTGCCACGATGGATGTGCGCTGGACCCTGAACCGCATCGAAACCCGCTATCAGTGGTATCAGCTCTATGGCAACTGGAACTGGGAGCCGACGACCCGCCGCACCCGCATCGCCACCGGAGAGACCACATTGAACGGCCCCGTCACCCTATCGCAGCCGGTGGATTGGGGCGAATACGAGCTGGTGGTCGAACGCACCGATGGCGCCTATGCAGCCGCGTCGGTGAATTTCTCCGCCGGCTGGTACGTGTCCGCGGATGCGACTTCGACTCCGGATCGGCTCGACCTCTCGCTGGATCGGGAAAGCTATCGTCCCGGCGATACGGCCAAGTTGCGCATCGTTCCGCAGGCGGCGGGCACAGCGCTGATAACGGTCATGTCCAGCCGCGTGATCCACCGCGAGGTGGTCGAGGTCGAGGCCGGCGCAACGGTCATACCCCTGTCCGTCACGCCGGACTGGGGCACCGGCGCCTATGTCAGCGCCACGGTCCTGCGCCCGATGGATGTGCCCGGCGGGCGCAACCCGTCACGGGCCATCGGGCTGGCACATGCGGCCATCGACCCGGCGGACAAGGTGCTGAACGTGACCATCGATACCCCCGACACGCTGGAACCACGCCGGACCCACCGTACCCGGATCAGCGTCGACGGGGCTAACCCGGGGGACGAGGTCTGGTTGACGCTGGCGGCGGTCGATCTCGGCATTCTCAATCTGACCGGTTTTCAGAGCCCTGATCCCACGGGTCACTATTTCGGCCAGCGCCAGCTTGGCATGGAATTGCGCGACATCTATGGCCGGTTGATCGACGGCATGAACGGCGCACTCGGCACCGTGCGATCCGGCGGTGACAGCGGCGCGGGGCTGCGCATGCAGTCGCCACCGCCGACGCAGGAATTGATGTCCGCCTTTTCCGGACCTGTCCGCGTCGACGGGTCCGGAGAAGCCTATGTCAATCTTGATCTTCCTGCCTTCAACGGCACTGTGCGGCTGATGGTGATCGCATGGTCCCGCAACGCGGTCGGACAGGCCGAAAGCGATATCGTGGTGCGCGACCCCGTGGTCGTCGCCGCGACGCTGCCCAACTTTCTCGCACCCGGTGACACCAGCCGCCTTCGCCTCGATGTCGTACATGCGGACGGCCCGGCCGGAGACATGCAGCTTGCCGTGACCTCCGGCGACAGCGCGCTGGAAATCGGCAAGAGCCCGGACGCGTTCCTGCTGGCGCGCGACGGCAAGGCGGTGTTCGATATTCCGCTCACCGTGCGCGCCGTCGGCGATGCCGTGATCGATGTCACCCTGACATTGCCCGACGGGCGTGACTTGCGCCAGACCCTGACCCTGCCGATCCGCGCCAACGATCCCGTCATCGCGCAGACCCGGCGGTTTTCGCTCGCCTCCGGGCAGAGCTTTGAGTTCAGCGACGACCTCTTTGCCGACCTGCGGAAGGGCACTGGCAAAGCGATCCTGTCGGCCGGGCCGCTCGCGCGATTTGATGCGCCGGGCCTGCTCGCGACGCTCGACAGGTATCCCTATGGCTGCACCGAACAGGTGACCTCGCAGGCGCTGCCGCTGCTTTACCTGTCCTCGGTCGCGCAGGCCACCGGGCTTGGCGACGGCCGCGACATCGACGCGCGGATCTCCACCGCCATCTCCCGGGTGCTCGCCCGCCAGAGCAGCAATGGCGCCTTTGGACTATGGAGCGCCGGGTCAGGAGATTTCTGGCTGGACGCCTACGTGTCGGACTTCCTGGGGCGCGCCCGGGCACAGGGCCATCCGGTGCCCGACCGGGCATTCCGGCTTGCAATGGATAATCTGCGCAACCGGATCAACTATGCACCGGAATTCGACAATGGCGGCGAAGACATCGCCTATGCGCTGATGGTTCTGGCCCGCGAGGGCCTCGCCGAGATGGGAGACCTGCGCTACTACGCCGACGTCAAGGCCAACGCCTTTGCGACGCCGCTGGCGGCGGCGCAGCTTGGCGCGGCGCTGGCCTATTACGGTGACCAGACGCGCGCCGATGCGATGTTTGCCCGCGCTGCCCGCAAGCTGGAAACCGCCCGGACCGACCCGCTGCTGTGGCGCGCCGATTACGGGACAGACCTGCGGGACGCCGCCGGCGTGCTCGCCCTCGCGACAGAGGCCGGAAGCCAGGCGGTCGATCTCGCGGACCTGACGCAGCGCGTGACCGCCCCTGATGCGCGCCTGTCAACGCAAGAAGCCGCATGGTCGCTGCTGGCGGCACAGGCGCTGATCACGGCGCCCGAGCAATCGGGATTGCGTGTTGACGGCGCGCCGGTCGCGGGGCCGTTCGTGCAGGTGCTGGATGGTGAAACGGCGCAGCCCGGCATGACGATCACCGCAGCGAGCGGGCGCGACACCGACATCACGCTGACCACGATGGGCATTCCCGAAACCCCGCCCGCGGCGGGCGGCACCGGTTATGCAATCTCGCGGAGCCATTACAGCATGGACGGCGCGCCGCTCGACCCCGGCAGGCTCGTGGTTGGCACACGTTTCGTCACCGTGCTGCGCATCGATCCCTTCGAGGAGTCGGCCGCGCGGCTGATGATCGACGATCCGCTCCCTGCCGGTGTCGAGATCGACAACCCGAACCTGTTGCGCGCCGGCGATGTGGCGGCGCTGGATTGGCTGTCGCTGTCAGATGCCACCCATACCGAGTTTCGCAGCGACCGGTTCCTCGCCGCCGTCGACATGCACAAGGCCGGCCCCGTGACCCTGGCCTATGTGGCGCGGGCCGTCACGCCGGGCAGGTTTCATCATCCGGCGGCCTCGGTCGAAGACATGTACCGCCCCCGGTTCCGCGCGCGCACAGAGACCGGCCGCGTGACCGTTGCAAAATGAAGCATCGGGCGCTCTTCAGCCTGGTCGCGCTGCTGTTCGCCGTCGCGGCCTTGCGGGATGGGATCGAAAACTGGATTGACGCCACCGAGCTGCCCCAGACATTGGCGGAAACCTCGGTTGAAATCCGCGATCGCAACGATGAGCTGTTGCGGGCCTACACGGTCAGCGGCGGCATCTGGCGGCTGGCGCCCGTCCTGACAGCGGTGGATGACGGTTATCTGGACATGCTCGTGCGCTATGAAGACAAGCGTTTCTGGCAACATGGCGGGGTCGATCCGCTGGCAATGCTGCGCGCGACCGCTCAGGCGCTCTGGCATCGGCGCGCGGTGTCGGGCGGCTCGACCCTGACGATGCAGGTCGCGCGCCTGATCGAGGATGGCAGTACCGGCCGCTGGGCGGGCAAACTGCGCCAGATCCGGCTGGCGCTGGCGCTGGAGCGGCGTCTGAGCAAGGATCAGATCCTGTCTCTCTACCTGACCCATGCGCCCTATGGCGGCAATCTCGAAGGCATCCGCGCCGCGACGCTCGCATGGTTCGGCAAGGAACCGCGCCGGCTGACACCGGCGGAATCGGCATTGTTGGTCGCCCTGCCACAATCGCCCGAGGCCCGACGACCCGACCGGCATGCCGATCGGGCAAAGGCCGCGCGAGACCGCGTTCTGACCCGCATGGCGGATGCCGGGATCATTGCGAGCGACGACGCACTATCGGCACAGCATGCGCGCATCCCGGATCGCATTCGACCGTTCCCCATGCGCGCCGCGCATCTTGCCGACAGGGTTCGCGCCAGCGCGCCGGAACGGCAACGCCACGCGACGACGATCGACGCCCGGCTGCAATCCGCGCTGGAAACGCTCCTCGCCGATGCCGCCAGACGGTCGGGGCCACGGATTTCCGCGGCCCTGATCGCGGCAAATCACCAAACAGGCGAAATCCTCGCCTCGGTCGGATCGCCCCAATATGGCACCGACAGCAGACGGCAGGGTTTTGTCGACATGACACGGGCGATCCGCTCGCCGGGGTCCACACTCAAACCGCTAATCTACGGGTTGGCCTTCGATCAGGGGCTGGTGCATCCGGAAACCCTGATCCATGACGGGCCGGTGCAGTTCGGACGCTATGCGCCCCGCAATTTCGACGGGCAGTTCCGTGGCGATATCCGGGTGCGCGAGGCACTGCAACTTTCCCTGAACATCCCGGTTGTCAAGCTGACCAACGAACTTGGCCCCGCGCGGGTGATGGCGGCCCTGTCGCGTGCGGGCGCAGGGGCGCGATTGCCGGGCGGCGCGCCGGGGCTGGCGATTGCACTTGGCGGTGTGGGCGTCAGTTTGCAGGATCTCGTGCAACTCTACGCGACACTTGCGCAGGGCGGCGCGGGACAGAGGTTGCGCAGTGCCCTGAATGAGCCCGCGTCACAAACCGCCCGGACGATTTCCGAGGTGGCCGCATGGCAGGTGGGACATATCCTTGCCGGTGTCGCGCCGCCCCCCGGCGATCCGCAAGGCGTTCTGGCTTACAAGACCGGCACCTCCTATGGCCATCGCGATGCCTGGGCCATCGGGTATGACGGCGAACACGTGGTCGGCGTGTGGATGGGCCGGGCGGATGGAACCCCGGTGCCCGGCGCATTCGGTGGCGACCTGGCCGCCCCCCTGTTGTTTCAGGCCTTTGCCCGACTGAAACCCGGCTTCGCCCCCCTGCCTGCGCCACCTCCGTCAACGCTGATCACGGGGGCCGCCGGACTGCCGCAGCCGCTCCAGCGGTTTCGTCCGCGCGGCAGCCGGCTTGTCACGGCGCCGAATGCGCCAAAGCTGCTGTTTCCTCCGGATGGCGCGATACTGGACAGCATCGGTGAGACCGTGACGCTCAAGGTGCAGGGTGGGTCCGCGCCCTATCTGGTGCTGGCCAACGGGCGGCCGATCGCCCGAGGACAGCGCCGCAACGAATTCGAAATTCCCACCCCCGGAACCGGCTACTCCACGCTGGTTGTTGTCGACGGGGCGGGGCAATCCGACCGGGTCACGGTCAGGTTGGACTAAGACGTTCAAGAAACCGGGAGGGAACATCCATGACACTCAAACGAACCCTGGCGCTTTGCCTGATCTGTCTTGGCAGCACGGCGGCGGCCGATTGCGCAACCGATGCCGAGATTGACGCCTATGTGGCGGACTACACCGAGAACACCCCGGCCAAGGCTTTGGTGGCGGATGGCAGCATGGAAGATGCCTTGTGTACCCAGGCCAAACTGATCACCGCGCTGACGCCAAGGATGGGGCCGGTCGTCGGCTACAAGGCGGGCTTGACCAGCAAGCCCGCGCAAGACCGCTTTGGCGTGAACGAACCGGTTCGGGGCGTGCTGTTTCGCGACATGCTGCTGCAAGATGGCGCCGAGGTGCCTGCAAACTGGGGCGCACGTCCTCTTTTTGAAGCCGATCTGCTGCTTGTGGTCGGCAGCGCCGCGATCAACGAGGCCAAAACCTCCGAGGACGCAATGGCGCATATCTCGGCCATTCGCCCGTTCATCGAACTCCCCGACCTGGCCCTGGCCGAGGGCGAACCAATCAGCGGCGTCACCCTCACGGCCATCGCGGTGGCTCCGAAGCTGGGTGTGATGGGCGCGGAAATTCCGGTTTCCGATCCGGCGGCCATGCATGCCGCGCTTGGATCGATGACCGTAACCCTGTCGGCTACCGATGGGGAGGTGCTCGCCCAGGTGCCCGGAACGGCGGTACTCGGGCATCCGGTCAATGCCGTGATCTGGCTCATGTCCAAGGGTATCACGCTGCAACCCGGTGATCTGGTCTCGGTCGGGTCGTTCGGGCCGCTTGTGCCGCCGGCCAAGGGCAAGGGCGGCGCGAGCGCACAATATACCGGCCTCCCCGGCGATCCGACAGTGAGCGTCACATTCAAATAGACATCGGACAAATAGCCACCGGGGCGGCCTCAGCGCCGCCCTTCGCGCAACCAGCCCCCGACGATCAGCGTCGACGCCAACAGCAGAACCAGCCACGCCGGCAGCAAGGGCGATTGCGTGACGTCTCGGGTCTCGTAAGCGCCGCGCGGGGTCAGACCGATCCAGCCACGACCGGCAGCCGGACGTCCCTCTCGCACTGTGCGAATGCCCGGCAGACCATCCTCAAGCCGAAACACCCCGCCCCGCAGCCGCGCAATGGCCGGTTCCATGATGTCTGCGGTGGCAATGGTCTCTTCAAACTCACGCGGGGCCGCGGGGCCAAGACCGATCACCGCCTCATGGCCCCCCTCCGCGAGGTGATACAGGCCGATTTCCGGCCCGTCATACAGAGCTTCGAATCTGCCCGCCGACACCTCTTCAAGCGGCAGTTCGACAGTGCTGCCATCCGGCCCGGTCACCGTGACCGCGCCAACCTCGTCAGACAGGGTCCGGCGAATGATACGCATGCTCTGGCCCGTCGCCTCGGCCCACAGCGCCTCTTCTTCGAGTTCGGGCTCCTTCATCATCCAATGCGCCAGCCGCCGCAGCAGTTCAAGCTGCGGCCCGCCACCGTCATATCCCCGGCTCCACAGCCACGCATGATCCGAGGCCAGCAGCGCCACGCGCCCTTCGCCCACACGGTCGAGGATCAACAGCGGACGCTCGTCAACGCCGCTCATCAGCACCCTGCCCGCCTGCGGGTCCACATCGATCTGGCGCAGCCACGAGCCCCAGGTCTCTTCCCCCTGCAAATCTGCGGTCACGGGGTGACGCGCCCCGATATCGGTGATTTCGGGACGGAATTTCTCTTCGATCACACGCGCGCTCGGTTCGGCGGGCAGCACCCGCGCCAGCGGCGAACGATAGATGCTGTCCGCACCGGCAAAATCCGGCCCCGCCGCAACCAGAACCGCGCCCCCTTCGCTGACATAATTGGCAACGTTGTCCAGATAGATCGCCGGCAGGATTCCGCGCCTCTTGTAGCGGTCAAAGATGATCAGGTCGAAATCGTCGATCTTTTCGAGAAACAGTTCGCGGGTCGGAAAGGCGATCAGCGAAAGCTCTCCCACCGGGACACCGTCCTGTTTTTCGGGGGGACGCAGGATGGTGAAATGCACGAGGTCCACGGAGCTGTCTGACTTCAGCAGGTTGCGCCAAGTGCGGCCACCGGGATGCGGCTCACCCGATACCAGCAGCACGCGAAGCCGATCGCGCACGCCGTTCATCTGGATCAGTGCGGTATTGTTGCGCTCGGTGATCTCGCCCTCGGCCTCCGGCACCGAGAATTCGATCACGTTGCGACCGCCATGCGGCAGCGTGACCGGCAATTCGATGTCCTGCCCGACGGGCACGGCAAAACTCTGCGCCGCACCGCCATCCACCGAGATGTCCAGCGTCGCGGTGCCGTCATTGGCTGGCGCGGTGCCGCTGTCCTCGATCCGCAGGGTCAGCGTGACAGGCTCACCAATGATCGCAAAGGCAGGGGCGTTGCGCACGATCAGCCGCCGGTCCCAATCGGTATCGCGTCCGGTCATCAGCATGTGCATCGGAGCCGGAATGTCCGGCATCCGCTCCATGTCGTGCACACGCCCGTCGCTGAGCGCGATGATTCCGGCCACACGCGCGCTTGGCTCTTCCGCGAGCACCGACGACAGGGCCGTCATCAATTCGGTGCCGGCGTCTCCCTCGCCGTCGCGCACCGTGACCCGGCGCAGTTCCGTATTCGGGCGTGCGGCGATCTCGGCGGCCAATGCCTCGGCGGCCTCGTCCATCTGCATCGTTCGATCCGACAACATCTGGCTGGCACTGCGATCCTCGACCATGACCACGATATCGGTCAGTGGCGCGCGATCTTCGACCTGATAGACCGGGCCGGCCAGCGCACCGAGCAGCACAAGCGCCGCAAGCGCCCTGTAGCCCCAGCCCGCAAGACCGCGCCACAGTGCCAGCACCACCCCCGCAAGCGCCAGTGCGCCCAGCACGGCAATGGCGACCCAGGGGATCGACGGATCAAAGACAAGGGTTCCGGTCATTGGCCCAACCTGTCAAGCAACGCGGGAACATGCACCTGGTCGGATTTGTAGTTCCCGGTGAGCACATGCATCACGAGATTGACGCCAAAGCGATTGGCCAGCTCGCGCTGCCGTTCACCGGCAAATCCGCGCCCGACGGGCAACATTGGCCGACCATTGCCATCGACCGCCCAGGCCGCCGCCCAGTCATTGCCGCCGATCACGACCGGCGTCACCCCGTCGTTGAGGTTGCGGAACGGCATGCCTTCGATCTGCTCCGCATCCGGTGGCGCCGCCTCGACCCATAATTCGCGGCTGGTGTGGCGGCCCGGAAAATCTTGCAACAGGTAAAAGGTCCGGGTCAGTACGTGATCCGGCGGCAGCGGTTCCAGGGGTGGTATATCCAGCGGGGCGGCCAATTGCTGCAGCTTGCGTCCGTTCGGGCTGGCCGCACCGAAACCGGCGATATCGGCGTCGCGGGTGTCAAACAGGATCATCCCTCCGGAGCGAAGATATTCGTTGATCCGTGCATAGGCATCGGCCGAGGGCGTCGGCTGCTCGGGTGTGACGGGCCAGTACAGCAGAGGGAAGAAGGCCAGTTCGTCCTGTTCCAGATCGACGCCCACCGGATCGGCCGGCTCGATCGAGGTTCGATAGAACAGCGTCTCGGACAGGCCGCGCAAACCCGCCTGCGCGATGCGGTCGAGTTCATCGTCGCCGGTCAGAACATGCGCAAGCACCAGTTCGCTTGTCACGGCGATGGCAAAGGAATCGGCATCGTCCTGCGCCCGCCCCTGCAGCGGCTGCATCACCAGCAGAACGCCGACAAGCCCCGCCGCCGCACGCGACAGGCCCAGCCGCCCGGACAGCGCGAGTGACGCGACCACATCAAGCGCCAGCACGGCAAGTGCCAGGCCCAGCAGCGCGCCGCCCAGCGGCATTTCCCGCTGCACCGTCAGCCCCTCGACCGGAACGTCGTCTGGCCAGCGCGCGGCTGCCAGTTCGCTTTCAGCGGACAGCACGTTGCGCGCAAGGCGCCGATCCCCGCTGACATACAGCCCCGGCTGCAAATCCGGCCCGACCGGTCCGCCAACCAGTGACGCGCCATCGACACCCGCAAGCGTGCCCGCGTCAGACAGTGTTCCGAACCCGTCCATCACCTGCACCGGGGTCCAGGTCGTGCCCTCCAGTTCCGCAGCCTGCGGTGTCGCCGCCGCCGAGGACACCGCGAGGCGCTCCAGCATCTCGACAAACAGGCCCGAAAGCGGCAGGCTCGACCATTCCGCATTCGCCGTGACATGGAACAGAATGACCTGTCCCTGCCCCATCGTCTTACGCGTCACCAGCGGTGTGCCGTCGCGAAGCGACGCGATGACACGATCGGCCAGTGTCGGATCGGGTTGCGCCATGACCTGCGCAGAGACGGTGACGTCCTCGGGGATGGACAGCCCGTGAAACGGCGAGTTTTCGGCGAAGGGCGCAAGCGACTTTGGCTCGCCCCAGCTCATCGCGCCGCCCACGCTGCGCCCGCCGGCGCGCAGACGCACCGGCATCAACGGATGTTCGTCATCGCGGCTGACGTCGCTTGCCGCCAGACGCGGCCCGGCGAACCGCAGCAACGTGCCGCCCGCATCAACCCATTCGCTCAACGCCGCCTGTTCGGTTGCTGACAGCGTTGCGACATCGGCCAGAACCACAACATCCGGATTGGCCGGCAAAAGATCGATCAACGCCCCGTTCAGAAGCTCCGCCGTGGGCGCCAATGCCTGCTCGAGATAGTGCAGGGGTGACAGCAGCTCCAGACCCTCCCTGTCATCCCGACCCGCGATCAGCGCAACTTCACGACGCCGCAGGCTATCATCACTGAGGGTCAGCGCGCCCGCCGATCTCTGGCCCTGAATTTCGAACCGCGTGACGCGCGCACGCAATTCGGAGGGCAGCGACAGGCCGGCAGTGGCGCTTGTCGCATCACTTTCAAAGGTGGCCGATGCCGAAGCGAGAACCCGCATGTTGCCCGCCGGATCCGCACCCTGCGCCAGAATGGTGATTTCGCGATCCGTTCCGGCGCGCGAACGGATCGCGCGCAGTTGTACCGCGCCATCCTCGTACCGCGCGGGGGCCAGCCCCGTCACTTCGCTTCCGGTCTGATAGGCCCGCACGGCCCCGCGAAGCCGCAGCGCGTCAAGCAGGGCGTCGCGCCCCGGGTGGTCCAGGCCGTCGCTGATCCAATGGGTATCAAAGCCGCCTTCTATACCGGACAGGGCCGCGATGGTTGCGTCAATCTGTTTTTCGGTCGCCGACCACGGCGCCGGGATCAGACCCGGCAGACGGTTGCGCCACGCATCTGCGGCCTGAAACGACGGAACGCCGGGATCGGTCAGTCGCAGGATCGACACCGGGCGACCGGACCGGCCCGCCTCGGTCAATTGCGCCTCGACAAGATCGACGGTATCGGACCAAAGCGTCGCCCCGGCCCAGCTTGCGTCCATCAGGATCAGAAGCGGACCCGAGCCGCCCCGGCTCTCCTGCGGGTTCAACACCGGCCCGGCGAGCCCGATAATCACCGCCGCAACCGCCAGCATCCGCAACAGCAGGAGCCACCACGGCGTACGATCCGAAACGCTTTCGTCATCGGTCAGCCCCAACAGCAAAGCCACACCCGGAAACCGGCGGCGCACCGGAGCCGGCGGGATCGCCCGCAAGAGCAGCCACAGGATCGGCAGGGCCAGCAGGCCGAGCAGCAGCCAGGGCGAAGCGAACCCGATTCCACCAAGCACCGTCATAGGCTGCCCCGGTCCAGTGCGCGATAAAGCCAGAGCAATCCGGACTGCGCGCTGTCATTGGTGTGATGCAACCCGAAAAGCCAGCCGGTGGTCCGGCACAGATGCGCCAGTCGCGCCTTGCGGTCTGCAAGCCGTTGCAGATAGCGGTCGCGCAACTCATTCGCCTTGAGCGTTTCATGACGCAGCGTGCCGCCGACACTTTCGAAGATGGTCCGTCCGCGGAACGGAAACGCCTCCTCGCTGGGGTCCAGGATTTGCAGGATGACGCCACGCACACCGCGATCCGCCGCCTTGGTCAGCGCCTGTTCAACCTCGTCCATATCGCCAAGAAAATCCGACAGGAAAACCGCGCGAGCATGAGGGATCATGGCCCGGTGCTCCGGCGCGGAATACTCCTCGGGCGCGTCCAGCGCGAAACTCTCGGCCAATCGCAGGATCTGGGTCTTGCCGCGCCGGGGCGGCAATGCCGTACCGGTCAGCCCCACCCGCTCGCCGCCGCGCACCAGCAGGATCGCCACGGCCAGCGCCAGCAGGCGCGCACGGTCTATCTTGGTCGGCAGGCTATCAGCCGAGGCGAAACGCATCGACGCGCCCTGATCGACCCAGAGCATCACCGATTGCGCGATCTGCCATTCCCGTTCGCGCACGAATTGCTGATCTCCCCGCGCCGAGCGCCGATGGTCGATCAGTCTCTTGCTGTCCCCGGTCTGCGCCGGACGGTATTGCCAGAAATCATCCCCCAGTCCCGCACGCCTTCGTCCGTGATCGCCCAACAGGACGGTACCGGCCAGATGCTCGGCCCGCGCCAGCAATGGCGGCATGCGGCCGGCTTCGATCTCGGCATGTTCCCGAAGGGACAGGGGCTGTATCACGCCGCCGCCTCGGCCCGCGTCAACGCGCGGGCGGTGGTATCGATCAGATCGGACAGACTGTCTCCCCGGGCCCGCGCGGCGAAATTCAGCGCCATCCGGTGGCTGAGAACCGGGCGCGCCATGTCGATCACGTCATCCGCATTGGGCGCCAGTCGGCCTTCGAGCAGCGCGCGCGCCCGCACGGTCAGCATCAGCGCCTGCGCCGCACGCGGCCCCGGCCCCCAGGCCACGGTGTCGCGAACCCGGTCCGATACGCCCTGCTCGTCCGGGCGAAACGCCCGCACCAGATCGAGAATCAATTCGACAACCGAATCCCCGACCGGCATCCGGCGCAGCAATACCTGGGCGGCAAGCAGTTCATCGCGCGAAAAGACCTCGGTCGACTGGTCCTCTTCAACGCCGGTGGTGGCGATCAGGATGTCGCGCTCGGTCTCCCGATCCGGGTAGTCGACGTCAATCTGCACGAGAAAGCGGTCGAGCTGCGCCTCGGGCAACGGATAGGTCCCCTCCTGTTCGATCGGGTTCTGCGTCGCCAGCACATGAAACGGCGGCTCCAGCCGACGATCTTCGCCCGCCACCGTCACCGTGCGTTCCTGCATAGCTTGCAAAAGCGCCGATTGCGTGCGCGGACTGGCCCGGTTGATCTCGTCCGCCATCAGAAGCTGGCAGAAAATCGGCCCCTGAATGAAACGGAACGACCGGGTTCCGTCGGCTGCAGTGTCGAGCACCTCGGAGCCCAGGATGTCGGCTGGCATCAGGTCGGGCGTAAACTGGATCCGGTTGCCGTGCAGCCCCATGACAGTCGACAAGGTCTCGATCAGGCGGGTCTTGCCCAGACCGGGCAAGCCGATCAGCAATCCGTGGCCACCGCACAGCAGCGCCGTCAATGTAAGATCGACGACCCGCTCCTGGCCGATGAACCGCCGGGTGATCGAGGCCTTGGCCTGCGCAAGCTTGGTTTCCAGCGCCTCGACTTCGGCCACCAGATCGTCGGTATCGGACATGACATTCCTTTCGGGGAACCCTACATTAGAGCATAAGTCTATCGCGCCCGGAGGAAATGGCAAAAGCTATGAGTGGACAAAAAGCTGTTACCCCCTCGGCCGAGGGCATCGCCGCCGCCGCCAGCGCTGCAAAGGGGCGCGGCCTGCCACCGGTGCACCTGTGGAATCCGCCATTTTGTGGCGATCTGGACATGCGCATCGCCCGCGACGGGACGTGGTTCTACCTTGGCACCCCGATCGGCAGGTTCGAGCTGGTCAAGCTCTTCTCGTCGATCCTCAAGCTGGAGGACGGCAAGTATTTCCTCGTCACGCCAGTGGAAAAGGTCGGAATCACCGTGGATGACGCGCCCTTTGTCGCCGTCGATTTCGAGGCAAGCGGCGTCGGGAAAGATCAGGTTCTGACTTTCACCACCCATGTGGGCGATACCGCGATTGCCGGGGCAGATCACCCGATCCGTGTTGCGCGGGACGCCGAAACCGGAGAACCGTCACCCTACGTGATGATCCGCGCGGGTCTTGAGGCACTGATCGACCGCAAGAGCTTTTATCGTCTGGTCGAACTGGGCGATCATCATGATGGCTGGTTCGGGCTGTGGTCGTCGGGCGAATTCTTTGCGGTCATTCCGTCCAGGGAACTGGAAAACCTCTGAGTGGCGGAAACCCGCCCGGTTTTAGGAAAATTTCACCATCAGCACCCTTGGCATGACCCGATCCGGAGCGCTAAGGCGTTACGGCGATATTCTTGCTCGTCTTGTCCAGCCTCAAATCCACGATTTCAACGCGTTGACACAAGGATTGAGCCGAAAATTGAAGGCAAAGCGCCAAAATCACCCCCCTGGAACGAGATGATATGCCAAAATTCGCCGCCAACCTGACATTGCTCTTTACCGAGCTGCCCTTTCTGGACAGGTTCGATGCCGCCGCCGCGGCCGGGTTTACGGCCGTCGAGATCCTGTTCCCCTATGACTTTCCCGCCAAGGAGACGTGTCGCGCCTTGTTGCGCAACGGCCTGAAACTTGTCCTGATCAATGCCCCGCCACCGAATTATACCGGGGGAGGCCCCGGTTACGCCGCCCTCCCCGGTGGCGAAGGACGGTTTCAGCACGACATCAGACGCACACTGCGCTATGTGCGCGAACTGCGCCCCGGCCTCGTGCATATCATGGCGGGTTACACCAAGGATGACGCAGCGGAAGAGATATTTGTCCACAACCTGCAATGGGCCGCCGATCAGGCGCCGGAACAGGGGTTTACCATCGAACCGCTGAACCCCGGCGACCAACCGGGCTATTTCCTCGACGATTACGCGCTTGCGGCCCGGATTCTCGATGCGGTCGACCGACCCAATGTCGGGCTGCAATATGACAGTTACCACGCCGAGATCATTCACGGGGACGCGCTCGCGGTCTGGGAACAGTATCGAGACCGCGCCACGCATGTGCAGATCGGCGCGGCCCCGAACCGCAGCGAACCGGGGAGCGGGCGCACCGATTTCAACGCACTGTTCGACGCCATCGACGCCAGCGGCTATTCCGGCTGGGTCAGCGCCGAATACAAACCCACCACACCGCGCACCGAAAGCAGCCTGAACTGGCTACCCTGATCCAAAGCGTTGGGTGAGTCAGGTTAATCGCGAAATGCTGTAGTCACCGCTGGCGAAGCCTCAGTATTTCTGGGGAACGTAGAGCTCTTCGGGCAGAACGGCCCGCTCGTAATCCGGATTGAACTCGCGCTCGGGCAGGTGAATTTCCTCGCTCGGCACATCTTCATAGGGAAACACGCTGAGCAGGTGGCTCATGCAGTTCAGGCGCGCGCGTTTCTTGTCATTGCCCTGTACAATATACCACGGCGCTTCTTCGATATTGGTGCGCAGCAGCATTTCCTCCTTGGCCTTGGTGTATTTCTCCCACCGGACTCGGCTTTGCAGGTCCATCGGAGACAGTTTCCACTGTTTCAGCGGGTCGTGAATCCGGATCAGGAATCGCATCTGCTGCTCTTCATCGGTGATCGAGAACCAGTATTTGATCAACCGGATGCCCGACCGCACCAGCATCCGCTCGAATTCGGGTACGTCGTGAAAGAAATCCTCGACCTGCGCATCCGTGGCAAAGCCCATCACCCGTTCGACGCCCGCCCGGTTGTACCAGGAGCGATCGAACAGCACGATTTCGCCTGCCGCGGGCAGATGCGGCACATAGCGTTGGAAATACCATTGGGTCTTTTCGCGGTCGGACGGTGCCGGCAAGGCCACGGTGCGCACGACACGCGGGTTCAGGCGTTGGGTGATACGCTTGATCACGCCGCCCTTGCCGGCACTGTCGCGCCCCTCGAACAGCACAACGACCTTTTCACCGCTGTGCACAACCCAATCCTGAAGGCGGATCAACTCGGCCTGCAACTTGATCAATTCAGAGAAATACACGGCACGGGGCAGCGTTTCGGGATGTGCCGCACGGTAGATCTTGCGAATCTCCATCGACAGCGCGGCATCTTCCAGCTCAAGCTCGTAATCTTCATCGAGCGTGTCGGCCAGTTCGGCCTGCAGCCAGTCGATGGCCCCGTCTTCGGCTTTGTCGCTGTTCATGCCAAAGTCCCTTTCCTGCATTTCCCGCCACCGTTAACCACCGTTTCATGACATGGATGTAACGATGAAGGGCACTGTACCGATCCGGCAGGCGCTCAGGCGGATGGTTCGTCCAGAAAGCCGGTGATCAGCGCGCCGACTTCGGTGCGCCGCGAATACATCAACAGATGCCCCGCCTGATAGATCTTGATACGGGATTTCGGCACCAGCGCAGCGAGCGCGATCTGGTTCGCCACCGGGATCAGCGTATCCAGCGCACCGCCAATAACCTGCGTCGGTTGTTGCAGGCGGGCCAGCCACGGTAGGCTGGTCCAGCTGCACAATGCGCGGACCTGCGCGGAATAACCCTCATAGCTCGGCCGGATCGCGTGTTTGGCATATTGCCTGAACAATGCCGGCTGCAACATCGCCTCTCCGCCATACATGAACGGGCCGATGAAATCGCCATAGGTCTTGTTGACATAACGCATGGGAAACATGATCTCGGCCAGCGCGAGCGGCGTACCCCACCAGCTGCCGATCCCGCCCGCCGAGGTGATGGCGAGCACCAGCTTGCGCACCAGCTGCGGATGGTCATGCGCCAGTTGCTGGGCCAGCGCGCCACCCCATGAAATACCCATCACATCGCATTCGCCGATCGCCAGTTCATCCAGAACCTGGCGCAACATCGCGGCATGTTGGGGAATGGTGGTATCTGTTCCGGGCACATCCGAGCGCCCCACTCCGGCGGCATCAAAGGTGATGATCGGACGGTCAGGAAATTCGTGCATCAGCGGATAGAGGATCTCCACCGCCTGCCCCAACCCGTTGCAGATCACCATCGGAACGCCAGAGCGGCCTTCGCAAACCGAAAACACCCGCAGGTTCACGCCCTTTGCGCGGATGGTCCGGAACACGCCACCATCCGGCGCGGCATGACTGTCTGGCACGATACGATACTCCTGCTCTTCCCTCATAGATCGCGAGACTAGCCGTCTTGCGGCACCTGTTCCAGAACATAGGTTCCCGGTGCCGGGGCGAGCACCGGATGCTTGCGGTTGCCAAGGGTCTTGGGAGCCGTCCGCTGCGCATCTCCGCTGGTCTCGTCGAGCCATTGCAACCAGTGCGGCCACCAGCTTCCCTCGGATTTCGTGGCCGACGCCAGCCAATCCTCGGCCGATCCGGTGCGCTTGCCACCGGACATGAAATGGCGGCGGTTCCTGACCGGGTGATTGATCACGGTGCCCGAAACATGCCCGCCTGACGTCAGCACGAATTCCGCCTCTTGCGGCAGCAAGGTCGTCGAGGAATACGAGGTTTTCCACGGCACGATATGATCCCCTGTCGCGGCAAGGAAATAGCACGGTACGTCGATGTTCCCGCAGTCGACCGGCGTGTCGAGCAGGGTCAGCGCGCCGGGTTCCTTCAGCCGGTTGGCATGGTACATCTCCTCGACGAAATAGGAATACCATTTGGCCGGCAGGTTCGATGTATCCGCATTCCAGTACAATACGTCAAAGGGCGGCGGCGTCTTGCCCTTGAGATAGTTGTTGACCACAAACCCCCAGATCGATTCATTCACGTGCAACATCGCCATCGCGCGGGCAATGTCGCGACCCGGTGCCACCCTGGCCGTTTCCAGCCTTTGCTGATAGGCAGCGATCTGGGCATCATCGATAAACACCTCGACCTCGCCCGGATCGCTGAAATCGAGCATCGCCGACAGGAACGTGGCTGACCCGACGAGCGATTTCTGTGCCTGCGGCATGACCGCCAGCGCCGCCAGCAGCAACGTTCCGCCATTGCACCATGACAGCAGGTCGATCTTCTCTGACTTCGCGACATCCGCCGTTGCATCGATCGCGGCCAGAACCCCCTCGGTGATGTATTCGTCCCAGCCGTAATCCTGCGTCTCCTCGCCGGCGTTTCGCCACGAGATCATGAAGACGGAATTCCCCTCCTCCAGCAGGTAGCGCACCATCGACTTCTTTTCATTGATGTCAAAGATGTAGAACTTGTTGACACAGGGCGGCACGATCAGGATCGGATTGGCGCGGACCTTCGGCGTCACCGGTTCATACTGGATCACTTCGATCAGCGAATTTCGATAGATCACGGCACCCGGCGTCGTCGCCAGGTTCTCGCCGACCTTGAAGGCCGACTCGTCGGTCGTGGTGATATAGCCCTTTTCCAGATCGGCCAGCAGGTTCTGGAACCCGTCAACAAGGCTCTTGCCGCCGGTTTCCTGCGCCAGCCTGAGCACTTCCGGATTCATCAGGGCGAAATTCGACGGCGAAAGGCTGTCGGCAGCGACGCGGGCGTAAAAGCTGAGCTTGCGCTGCTCGTGTTCGGGCAGACCCGCCTTGTCCGCCAGATCGACCATTGCCTTGGCCGTCATTTCATAGGATTGGCGCAGGAAGGGATAAATACCCTCGCTCCAGGCCTCGTCGCCAAACCGGTGATCCTTGCTCGGGGTCGCATCGCCCGCCATTCCCGACAGCCAGAGCTGTGCCATATCGGCCTGGTAGGAGGACCAGGTCTTGAGCCAATCACCCCAGGTATCTGCCGCGAGCATGGTTTGCGCGGCCCGGTTCCAGGAGTCGAGAAATTTCTGGTGTCCGCTCGTATGCATACCCTTGAACACGGGATGGGTCCTGGTCGCGGTCAGCATCATGTCTGACAAGGTCTTGGTGAAATCCTGATCCATCGGGTCCTCCATGGGTGTCGTCGCTGCGGCCTGACCCGCAATCTGTCTTTATGTGCTCAGCGCCCCGGCAAGCCGTCAAAGCCCGGGCACCTTTTGCCTCATGAACGCAACCGCGTCCACCTGATCGCCCTTTCGCGTCTAGAAATGTATGGCGTGCCCCAACGCCTTGAGCGCGGCCTCCTGCAAGCCCTCGCTCTGGGTCGGGTGGGCATGAATCGTTCCCGCGATGTCCTCAAGACGTGCGCCCATCTCGATGGCATGGGCAAACACCGCCGCCAGTTCCGAGATGCCACCGCCGGTCGCCTGTATCCCGACCACGACATGATTATCCGCCCGCGCCACCACGCGGATAAACCCGGCCTCGTTCTCCATCGTCATGGCACGGCCATTGGCGGTAAAGGGAAACTTGCCCGTGACCGTTTCGCCGAACTGGTCCTTGGCCTCTTCGGGCGACAACCCGGCCGTCACGATCTCCGGATCGGTAAAACACACCGCCGGAATGCACTGCTTGTCCCAGGCGTGCGGACCACCGGCGACGATCTCGGCGGTCATCTCGCCCTGCGCGATCGCGCGATGGGCAAGCATCGGTTCGCCGGTGACATCGCCAATCGCGTAAACATCGCGCATCGAGGTCTGGCACCGGTCATCTATTTGAATGAACGGTCCGTTCATTCTCAGCGACAGTTCCTCAAGGCCCACATCCTCGGTGCGGGGTTTGCGGCCAACCGCCACCAGCACCTTGTCAAAGGGCAGCTCGGCCGTTTCGCCATCGGCAAGGCTAACCTTCAACCGGTCCTTGCCCGCATTGAGCCCCTCGGCCTTGGCCTGCAGCATGACCGTGATCCCGAGCGCCTCGAGCCGGTTTGCCACCGGTTCGGTCAGTTCCTTGTCGTATTGCGGCAGGATTTTCGAGGCGAATTCGACCACCGTCACCTCGGACCCGAGCTTGGCCATCGCCGTGCCGATCTCAAGGCCGATATAGCCTCCGCCGACCACGATCAGCCTTTCGGGCACGCTGGTCAACGCCAGAGCACCGGTTGACGAGATGACATCGCCACCGAAGGGCAGCGCGGGGATCTCGAACGGCTCCGATCCGGTGGCGATCACGATCCGCCCGGCACGGATCAGCTGTTCGCCCATATCGGTCTTGACGATCACGGATTTGCCGTCGCGAAACCTTGCATGTCCGATGATCGCGCGCGCGCCCGCCCGCTTGAGCAACGCCCCCACCCCGCCATTCAGACGCGCCACGATACCGTCCTTCCACGCCACCGTTTGCGCCAGATCGATCTCGGGCGCCTGAACCGAGATACCGAGGCTGTTGGGAGCGGTAAATCCGGTCGCCTTGTGAAACTCTTCGGCGGCATGGATCAGCGCCTTGGACGGGATGCAGCCGACATTCAGGCAGGTGCCCCCATGCGCCCTGGACTCGACGACAATGGTATCCACGCCAAGCTGCCCGGCGCGGATGCCACAGACATAACCGCCCGGTCCGGAACCGATCACCAGCAGTTCGCAATTGAGTTCTTCCATGATCAGTCCTCCAGCAACAGCAGCGCAGGGGTTTCCAGCAGCATCTTGAGTTTCTGCACGAAAACCGCGGCATCCCAGCCATCGATGACCCGGTGATCAAAGCTGCACGAGATGTTCATCTTCTTGCGGGGAACGAAACCCGACCCGTCCCAATGCGGTCGCACCTCCATCTTGTTGATCCCGACAATCGCAACCTCGGGATAGTTGATGATCGGCGTCGTCGCGAGCGCGCCAAGCGGACCCAGCGAGGTGATGGTGATGGTCGACCCGCTCAGTTCGTCACGCTTGGCGCTGCCGTCACGCGCCGCGGTGGCCAGACGAGACAGTTCCGCAGCGCTTTCCCAAAGGTCCATCGCCTCGGCATGTCGCACCACCGGCACGATCAGCCCACCCGGCGTTTGCGTCGCGATGCCGATATGGACCGCGTCGAACTTGCGGACAACACTGTCGTCATCCTCGAAATGCGCGTTCATCTCCGGCTGGTCCGCAACCGCATCGGCAATCGCGCGGATCACGAAGGGCAGCACCGTCAGTTTGCCCTTGGTCTCGGCGCGCGCCCTGTTCAACTGTGCCCGCAGGTCCTCGAGGTCGCTCACATCGACCTCTTCGACAATCGTGATATGCGGGATCCGCGACTTGGACAACGCCATGCGCTCGGCGATCTTGCGGCGCAGGCCGATCACCTTTTCCTCGGACTCGCCGGTGCGCATGGGCCGTTTTGCAGCGCCGCCACCTGTGAACTGTCCGCCTGTCTCGTGAAAATGCGTCAGGTCTTCATGGGTGATCCGTCCGGCGGGACCGCTGCCCGGCACACGCCGCAGATCAATGCCGAGTTCGCGCGCCCGCTTGCGCACCGACGGCGTCGTCAGCGGTTTTTCCCCTTCCGCACGGCGCTGTCCGGCGACCGGGACAGGTGCTTTGGATGCCTTGGGTTCGGGTGCCGGCGCCGGTTTCGCCACGGGTTTTACCGGGGCCGGAGCCGCGGCCGTGGATTTTGCCAGCTTGCCGGCCAGAGCCTCGGCCGTCGTATTGCCCGCGCCCTCGACCTCGATCACCATCAGGGTGCTGCCGATGGCCAGCGTGTCTCCGACCGCGCCGCCCAGAAACAGCACCTTGCCCGATACGTTGGTGGGGATTTCAACCGATGCCTTTTCGGTCATCACCTCGGCAACGACATCATCCTCGCGCAATTCCGCGCCGACGCTTGTCAGCCATGAGGTCAGTTCGGCCTCGGCGATGCCCTCGCCCACATCTGGAACCTTGATTTCGTACAGGCCCTTGCCCTCTGCGGCCTGAATGTCGATCGCAGGTGCCGCCGATGTCGGGCCGGCCAGCGGTTCGGGGTCCGCAGCAGGTGCAGCCGCAGGCGGGGTGTCGGCGGCGGCGGCCTGTTCGGCGGAGGTGTTCCCTTCGCCCTCGACTTCCAGCCGGATCAGGTCTGCCCCGATCGACATCTTGTCGCCCGCCTCGCCGCCAAGCCAGACCACCTTGCCCGAGACCGCAGCGGGAATCTCGACCGATGCCTTGTCGGTCATGACCTCGGCAAGCACCTCGTCCTCCTTGACCACATCACCGATCTTCACATGCCAGGCGCTCAGTTCGGCCTCGGCGATGCCCTCGCCGACATCAGGCAATTTCATCGTGAACAGTCCCATGCCTACGCCTCCATAAGCTGCTTCATCTTGCGCCCGACCCGTTCCGGCCCCGGAAAATAGGCCCATTCCTGCGCGTGCGGATAGGGCGTATCCCAACCCGCGATGCGTTCGACCGGCGCTTCCAGATGATAAAAGCACTCGGCCTGGACCTGAGCGGCCAGTTCCGCCCCGAAGCCCGAGGTCAGCGTCGCCTCGTGCAGGACGATACAACGGCCGGTCTTTTGCACCGATGCCATTATCGTTTCCGTATCGAGCGGCATCAGGGTGCGAAGATCGACCACCTCCGCATCTATGCCCGTCTCTTCGGCCGCGGCGATGGCCACATGCACCATGGTTCCATATGTCACCACCGTCAGATCCCCGCCGGGCCGCGCTATCGCCGCCTTGCCCAGCGGCGTTTCATAATAGTCCGGGTCGACCTCGCCCAGAGGATGCGTCTTCCACGGTTGCACCGGCCGGTCGTGGTGGCCATCGAACGGGCCGTTGTACAGCCGCTTGGGTTCAAGAAAGATCACCGGGTCCGGGTCGGCGATCGCGGCCAGCAACAGCCCCTTGGCATCCTGCGGGTTCGACGGGATCACCGTTTTCAGGCCGGACACATGGGTAAACAACGCTTCCGGGCTCTGGCTGTGGGTCTGCCCCCCCCAGATGCCCCCGCCCGACGGCATCCGCACCACCATCGGGCAGGTGAACTCACCCGCCGACCGATACCGCAGCCGTGCCGCTTCCGACACGATCTGATCATAGGCCGGGTACATGTAATCCGCGAATTGCACCTCGACGACGGGTTTCAACCCGTAGGCCGCCATACCGACCCCTGCGCCGACAATGCCCAGTTCGCTGATCGGCGCGTCGAAACAGCGTTCGGCCCCGTATTTTTCCTGCAGCCCGGCGGTGCAACGGAACACCCCGCCGAAATAGCCCACATCCTCTCCGAACACGACAACATCCTCGTCCCGCCCCATGGCGAGGTCATGAGCGTTCTGGATCGCCGCGATCATCGTCATCTGTGCCATGTCAGTATCCCACTTCGTGACGCTGTTTCACCAGATGCTGCGGCATCTCGGCATAGACATCCTCGAACATGTCCCGCGGTGACGGGACATGGCCCGAGTTCAGCGTACCGATGGCCTCGGCCCGTTTCTGGCAATCAATCACGCTGTCGGCGATTTCGGCCTCGGCCTGTTTGTGACGGTCGTCCGACCAGACACCGCGCCGGATCAGATGCGCCTTGAGCCGTTCGATCGGATCCCCGAGCGGCCAGGCCTCGTTCTCGGACTTGGGACGATAGGCGCTCGGATCGTCCGAGGTCGAGTGCCCGCCGGCGCGATACGTGACATGCTCGATGATCGTCGGTCCAAGGTTCCTGCGTGCCCGTTCCGCCGCCCATTTGCCGGCGGCATGAACCGCGAGATAATCGTTGCCATCGACCCGCAACGCGGGAATGCCAAAGCCGTGACCGCGCGATGCGAAGGTGTGGGCGCGGCCACGTGCGATCCCCTGAAAGGTGGAAATTGCCCACTGGTTGTTGACGATATTCAAGACAACCGGAGCCTTGTAGGTAGACGCGAAAACCAGCGCCGCGTGGAAATCGCTCTCGGATGTCGAACCATCGCCGATCCACGAGGCCGCGATCCTTGTATCGCCCTTGATCGCCGACGCCATGCTCCAGCCGACGGCCTGGATGTATTGCGTCGCAAGGTTGCCCGAGATCGAGAAAAATCCGTGTTCCCTGGACGAATACATCACCGGAAGCTGTCGTCCGTGCAGCGGATCGGCCTCGTTCGAGAAGATCTGGCACATCATGGTTTCCATTGGATAACCAGATGCGATCAGCAGGCCCGCCTGACGATAGGTCGGAAAATTCATGTCGCCTTTTTCCAGGGCCTTCTGAAACGCGCAGCTGATCGCCTCTTCGCCGAGATGCTGCATGTAGAACGAGGTCTTGCCCTGACGCTGCGCCAACATCATCCGCGCATCATAGGTGCGCAGGGTCATCATGTCGCGCAGGCCCTGCGCGAGCTCTTCGTCAGTCAGACCACCCGCCCAATCCCCTACGGCGTCGCCGTCATCGTCAAGCACGCGGATGATCGTGAAGGCAAGGTCGCGAATATCCTCGGCCCGCGCATCCACATCCGGGCGACGGACCGAACCCGCCGCCGGGATCTCGACCCCGGAAAAATCCGGAATGTCGCCCGGTCGGCATTCAGGCTTGGGAACATTCAGGGATAACGGCGCGTAATCAGTCATAACAACCTCGTTTCAGATGGATGGGTCATTTACCGGCAAGGGGCGCCGGAAGGCGCTGTTCATCGACGGCGGCCCGGTGTAGCCCCGGCCCGCAATTCGCTTGATCGGAACACTATTGCAGCAACGCGGGCGATAGGGAAGTGCCCGAAGGGAAACATCCGAAAAGGCTGCACACGGCATTGGAATCAAAGCATTCCTTTCGCGATCCATTCGTCAAGCTGGCGACGGCTGATCTCGAAATGCATGCTGTCCTCGCGTCGGAAGCCAGCGCCCCAGACCCAGCCTTCGGCATGAAAGAAATCGGCCAGGATCGTCAGGCCCAACTGTGTCTTTCCGTCGGTAAAATTGTCCAGATGCCCGTCGATATTGAGATCGAGCGCCAACCCGTAGCTGTGGGTGGACAGGCTGTCCATGGTACCGCGTATCCGGCGCACACAGAGCGATCCCGAGGTGTTGATCCGCGCGTAGAGGTCCGGATCGGCGCGCCGCACGTTTTCAAACACCCGGCGCAACGAGTCCGCCGCCGGCTTGAGCATCTGAACCCGAATGGGCCCGACATTCTCCAGGACCAGCTTGCTCGCCAGTGCCTGGTTCGTCATCGGTTCGCAGGTGTCGCTCAGCGTGTCGCGCGGTCGGCCGAGCTTTTCCTCGAGATAGCTCGGGCCGGCAACCTGCAGCCCCCGGTTCACATTCAGCCGATCGGCGATCAGCACGACCTGCGCATAGGCGTCGATGATGTCATTCGGTCCCGTGCCGCGCAAGATCGCGTCTTCGTCGTCCGGATTTGGCGCAAGGGTGTTTTGCCGCCCCATCCCCGCTGCCAGGCCCGCAATCTGGCTCTCCTGCGTCTTCATGCGGTTCTGCAAATCCTCGACCTGCTGGCGCAGCATCTCGATCTCGATCCGCGCACCGGAATCCACCGCAGACCCCTGAAAATCCTCTTCGGACAAGAGATAGTTCAACCCCAGGAAGACGGCAGGCGCCAACACCAGCGCGACGGCAATGATGATCGCCGGGAGAAATCGCATCATGTCCTCATCGTTTCGGGCAATTCAGCCTGCTTCAGGACAGCGAGTAAAGCGCTTTTTTCCTCGAACACGAAGAGAAACGGAACAATGCGACTGCATCGAATGGTTGCAAAACCGTTGTGACATGACAACGCGTCGTGTACAATTTCTATTGTAACTTTTTTGCAGCAGCAAAGGACGCAAGATGGGTTGTTTTTCCAGAATTTTCGCATGCACACTTGCCCTTGGCCTTAGCTATGCAGTTCCCGGCACAGCCGTCGCCCAGACAGCGGACGAAATGACGGCCGAAGAAATCGCGGATGCGTTCAAGAAGCAGAAGACCCGGGGACTGGTGATCGTGCCCAGCGCACAGCAGAGCGGTACGACCGAAACCGCCACCGTCGCGCCAGCTGCCGCCAAGGAATACTCGGCGGTCACACCCGACGAGCAGGTCAATATCCAGATCGCCTTTGACTTTGACAGCGCCGCGTTGCGGGACGATCAGAAGCCCAAGCTCGTGACCCTCTGCGAGGTCATGAAGTCGGTCGATGTCGCGGTCTATCAGGTGGTCGGCCACACCGACAGTTCCGGAACCGCATCCTATAACGAACGGCTGTCCCTGCTGCGCGCGCAGGAGGTCAAGCGTCACCTGGTCGATGATTGCGGGCTTGCGGAAAACCGGATCGAGGCCATCGGCATGGGCGAAAGCGCCCCATATGACGCCGCCAACCCAAGAGCAGATGTCAATCGCCGGGTCGAATTCCAGGCATTGGGCTGAGACCGCTGACGTTTGAAGCAGGACCAGATGCAGCAAGGGGCTGAGACATGATCGACTCACGCCCCATGGATACGTTCAAGCCCGGTGATGTGCTGAACAACACCTACCGCATCGAAGCAGTGCTCGGGCGCGGCGGCACCTCGGAAGTTTACAAGGCTCGCAGCGAGATCTCGGGGCGGCTCGCCGCGCTCAAGGTCCTGAAAGCCGAGTTTTCCGCAAATGATGATTACCTTGTCCTGCTGACCCGCGAAGAGGAGATTCGCGAAATCCGCCATGACGCCGTGGTGCGGTATTCCGAAAACCACCGCACGCAGGACGGATTGGTCTATCTTGTCATGGACTATGTCGACGGTCCCGGTCTGGACAGGAAACTGCGCGAAGGCCCGATGTCCGCCGAGGATCTGCTGACCGTGTGCCGCCGCGTCGCGGAAGGACTCGAGGCGGCGCACAAGCGCAACATCGTGCATCGCGACCTCAGCCCGGACAACATCATCCTGCGCAACGGCAACCCGGCAGAAGCGGTAATCATCGATTTCGGCATCGCCAAGGACACCAATCCGGGAGCGGAGACCATCGTCGGGAACGAGTTCGCCGGCAAATACGCCTATGCCGCGCCCGAGCAGTTGAGCGGGCAGACCGATGCACGTTCGGATATCTACTCGCTCGGCGCGATGTTGCTGGCGAATTTTCGCGGGACATCGCCCGATGTCGGCAAGAACCCGATGGAGGTGGTCAGGAAAAAGAGCGAACCGCTCGATACCTCGGGCGTGCCGGAGCCGCTCAGGACCCTGATTGATCGCATGGCCGCACCCGACCCCGACGCCCGTTTTCAGACGGCGGCCGAGGTTCTGGCCTATCTTCGAGACAACCAGGCAGACGCGGATCCCGATGCAACCGTGATATTTCCACCGCCCCGCGCCGACGATCCGGCATCCGAACCCGATCCATCCCCCGCTACCCCGTCTCCGTCCCGCCCTGCCTCCGAACCGCCACCGGCGCGTAACGAAACGCGCAAGTCACGCGGGGGGCTTGTCGGCCTCGTTGTCGTGGCTGCCCTGCTCGTTGGTGGTATCGGCGGGTATTTCGGCGGGCTGTTCGACGGGTTTCTGGGGCCGCAATACCCGGTTGCAGATCCATATGAGCTCATCGTCGACCATCCCGCAGATGAGCGGCCCCGCGCCACCGGCAACGTGCCTTCGGAACAGATGCTCGCGGCGCTGAATGAGTGGATGGCAGGTCTGTCAGGAACCACCGATCTGAGACTTGCCACCGGCAATATTGCCGACAGTTGGGGCAACGATGTCATGACGACGCTGTCGGACCTGCGCGATCTTGACGATTGGCGGCTGGTGCTTGACGGCAACAACGCACAGATCAGCGGCTCCACCACCGACACCGCCTTGCATGCCCGCCTCAGCCGGACCTTTGCCGATGGCCTGCCCGGTGCGCTGACGGGAAGTGCAGATATCGAACTGATCCCCCTGTTCCTGCCAACCGGCGAGGTCACTGCCGTGCTTGAACGGCTCGCGGATTGCGGTCCGATCGCGACGCCGGGGGCGACGCCCGTGGGATATGGACCGCAAAGCCCGATCACGGTGACGGGAAAGGTGGCGGAAACGGCAACCCGCATCGGCTTGTTCGACGCGCTCAGCGCGATTGCAGGGGAACGAAACGTCGCCGTGGATGTGGACGTTCTGAACCCCACGCTCTGTCTCATCGAAAGCAACCTGCCAAAAGCTCCGGAGGGCGGGATCGGCATAGATTTCATTGTCGGAGGACGGAATGAGCCAAACCCATCCGGCCGATTTTTTGTCGGCGAGAACCCGATAATCGACATCGCGTTGCCCGCGGATGTGACCGACGGTTACCTGACCGTCTCGATCCTGGATGTCTCCGGAAACGTGTATCATCTCTTGCCGAATCTGAACCGGCAGGAAAACGCGGTGACGGCGCTGCGCGACGGGCAAACGGGTCCGATCAAGGTACGGGTTGCCTACAGCGTCGAAGAAGCCGCCCGCGAGAACCGCATCGGCTTTACCGTTGATGACAGTTCGCTGGGCAAGAGCAAGGTGATCGTGCTTCATTCCAGCGAACCGCTATTTGACGGGCTGCGTCCCACATCCGAATCGGCAAGCGGCTATGCGGCGGCGCTCAGGGATCATGTCGAGACAAATCAGGCCAGTATCCTGTCGCTCGACAGCCGGATCCTGACCACGGCGACGCCCTGAGCGTTCAGAGCACGTCCAGCACGACGGCAGTGATATTGTCCGCGCCGCCACCGTCGAGCGCGATTTCGATCAGCCGGTCGGACACCGTTTCGAGCGGTTCACGCGTCAGCACGGATTGCAGGACCGCAAAGGTCGCATATTTCGTCAGCCCATCCGAGCAGAGCAGAAACCGATCACCGCGCAGCGCGTCGCCGCGAACCTTGTCGAGTTCCAACCTGTCCCCCACCCCGACCGCACGGGTGATCGCGTTGGATTGCGGGTGTTGATCCGCCTCGTCCCACGTCATCTGACCGTCGAGAACAAGCTCCGCCACGGCGGAATGGTCAGTTGTCAGGAGTTCGATCTGACCATCGCGAAGCCGGTATATCCGACTGTCCCCGGCCCAGAGCCCGACGAAATGCCCCCTTGCGATCATCAGCGCGGCAACGGTTGCCCCGATAATGCCTCGTCCGCGCGCCTCGGCTTCGCTGAGGATAATATCATGCGATTCAATGATCGCATCGCGGAGCGCATGCATCCGTTCCGTCGGATTCAGCCCCCCCGGGATCATCGCAACCCTGTCCGCAATCAGCCGGCTGGCATAATCGCCCGCGTCATGTCCGCCCATCCCGTCCGACACCATCCAGATGCTCCGCTCGGGCAGCACAAGCACGGAATCTTCATTGACCTTGCGTTTATGTCCCACATGGGTTCGGGCGTTATAGCGAATCTCGCTCATGCGATCTGGCCAGAGCGCCAGATCGGTGCGTCCATGTGGAAAAGGCCCACGGCCCCGGGGCCCTCTGGCAGGCCATCGCACAGCATCAGCCGCTGCGCATCCCCTGTCATCGCACTCCAGATGCTCGGGCGCGCACCGATATCCGCGATGCGGTCGGCGGCAAGGTCTGCGACCACATCGCTGCCCGTCATCGCGATGAAATGACCGGTGCGCGACACTGACGGCGAACATCCGGCCACGGGGGGCGGGATTTCGGCGAGCCTCTGTTCAAGTTTTTCACGGCTCATGTCGTCTTCCAATGCGTCCAGGGCAAGCGCCTCCAGTCTCTCAAATAATCGCGCGGCGCGAAAGTGGTCTGACGCAATCGTGCCCGGCGACGAAAACGACGCCATCAAGGTCAATGGAAATCGCCGCCCGACACGATCAACCGACGGCATGAGCACACCGATGATCTTGGACCCACCGGCCAGTGTCGGCGCCAGGCAGAAGCGCCAGATCGGGGAGGACATATAATGATCGTCCCATTGGTCTCCGAGGGCGGTCTGCGCCGCCAGCATGCTGCGCTGCATCCAGTCATCCCAGGTCGAGACGAAACCCGCCGGAGTGTTCAGCCGAAAGAAATCCCCGACCGTGGGTATCTTGCCAAACGCACCGAACGCCCCGGTCATCACATCGACTTTGGACAATTGAACTTGGCCAGCGCCGGCAGGGCGAACGGGTTGATCACGGAGCCCGACTGCAACTGAAAGATCGCGATGCGGCCACCCACGTTGAAGATCACGCGCTTGCGGTCCGACACGTTGGTGCGGCGTACCTCCGCCGCGTCCAGCAACCGGAACCACCCCCACGGGCCATCCCGCGACAGCGTGCTTTCGATATTCTTTCTGTCCGGCTGAAATGTCACCCGCGCCAATCCGACCGAACCGGGCCATGTCACCGCCACCGGGTTGGGCTGACCGCCACGATGCGCAAATTCGACCGCCTGGCCGTCGATTTCGAGTGACACCGACTTGGCCTTGGGATCCAGGGCCTCGGGCGTGATCTGGAACTGCACCGCCGGCGTCGAACCTGCGGCAAAGAACGCGTCGCGTATCTCGGCGGCATATTGCATCTGCTCCAGCACTGATTGAGAGATGCCCAGTTCCACATCATTGACCCGCTTCCATGACCAAGGCCGTGTTCTGGTATCGACATAGCGGATCAGGTGTTCGGTAAAAAACGAGTCGATCAGCCCCTGTGGCGCGAACAGCCTGGCGAAATCCTGCATGGCGACATCGGCACCCGCGCGGCGGTTGAACGGATAACGGTTGCTCAGCGCCTGCTCGCAGAACGGCAACACGCTGGCCTGCCAGCTGGCGTTGATCGACGCGCGCGTGCCATCCGCCGCGATCCCCGACGAACCGGTGGTGATCTGCGACGCCCAGCGCTGGATCGGTCCGTCGATGCGGCTGGCGGCCTGCTGAAACTGCTGGATCGCGGCACCACCCTCGGCGCTGCTGCTGACGCCGCTGAACGACATCTTGTTCAGCTCCTGATAAACATTGGTCAAGGCTCCCATCAGCCCGTCCAGCTGCGACGGTTGCCCGTCCGGACGGTCTACAAGCTGGTGCAACCAGGCAAAACGATCCTCGACATAGGCACCCGGCGGACGGGCGGGCTCTCCGGTATTGGCCGCGGCTGCGCGCGACAGGGCGCTCAACATGATCTGCGCCTGCGCACTCAGCGTGGACCGGGATTCAATCGCTGCCACCGCGCTCGCCCCGGTCTTGAGTTCGCTCGTGTCGAGGATCGCGCGATCTTCGGTCAATCGGGTTTCGTTCGAGATCTCGGTGAGGATGTTGACGATGGGCGATGTCGGGCCGGACAGAACATTCGTAACCTCCACCGCATGCGACAGGCTTTCCATCGGTATGATGTCGATATCGCCCAGGACCGCGTCGTAACGGGCAATGTAGTCGTTGTAGTACAGGTTCAGAACATCCCGGCTCAGCGCGATAAGCGCCGCGTCGGTCTGCTCGGCCTCGCCACGCGGCCCCAAAACCCAGCTTTCACTGGCGACGCGCGCGGCGACATCCACCGCCTCGTTCAGAAAGACGTTGTTGAACCCGTCATAGGTGAAAATGCCCTCGACCCCATCGCTGAGCGGTTTGCCCGACGAACGTACCAGCACACGCTGCACCGCCGGGCCGCCGGCCTCGGTGATGCGCCATTCCGGCAAGGCGGTGGCCTGCGGGCTGTTGATGATGCCGTTGTAAACCCGCTGCGACAACGGCATTTCCAGCAGCAGGCCCTGCACCTGCTCCACCAGCGGACCATTCAGGGCGATCTCTTCCATCGGCTGCGACAACAGGGCATCGAGATGATCCGCGAGGTCACGCCGCAAGGTGTCGCGCGCAGGGCCCGAATAGGCGAGCGACCAGTCGATCTGCAACCATTCCCTGACCAGATCGGCATTCATCGGCCCCTGCAGCCCAAGCATCAGGTAGATCTTGAGCGCCTCGTAGAGCAGTTCGGTGTTGTTCATGTTGGCGGCCATCTGCTCTTCCAGCCGCAACAGCAATCGCGGCAGGAAACGCTGGTTCAGCGCGGCGCGATAGGTCTGCGCCGCCTGTGTCCCGATGACTTCGCCCTGATACAGACCGTAGGTGAGGCTGCGGTCGGGGGCCGGATCGCCGAGTACCGGGTTGCCGGGCATGTCCCGCAGGATGTTCAACGCATCAACCACCGGCGGAAGGTCGGTATCGCCCACCGGGCTGGGCGGCAAGGTGGCCGCCGCCGCCTGATAGGTTTTCACTTGCGCCTCGGCCTGATCGAGCAACTCTGAATTGCCTAGATAGCTGCGAATCCACAGGGTTCCGGTGGTCAGGGCGACCAACACCGTGGCCGCTATCGCCGCGACACGCGCCCAGCGATAGCGTCGCTCGACCTTGTCGTCGGATGACACAAGCCCCGCTTCGGGGAAGATCACCTGTTCGAACAGCCGGGTCAGGAAATAGGAACGCCCCGTGCCCTGACCGGACCCGATGGCCTGACGCCCGATACCGAAGGTCTGTGCCATGTTCAGCATCAGCCGGTCGATCGGCGTGCCTTCTTGCGTGCCCGACGTGAAATAGACCCCGCGCAACATGTGGCGTTTCTCATAACGGTTATCCTGAAACACCTCGTTCAGAAACTCGCGCGCGACACGGCGCATCGAGGCGACCTGGCTCGGGAAGCCGGCAATCAGGGCGCGGCGCTGATGATCGGTTTCCGCCTGCATGCGTTCGAGCGACTGCGCGTTGAGTTGCCCCAGCAAGAGCGCGAATTCGTCGTCGAACGCCCCCATCGGAGAGACCTCGCCACGGCTCTGGTCCAGCGGCAGGGTAAATCCCCAGACCTGTTCGCGCTCTTCCTTGCCCAGATTGTCGTGAAATTCGCTGAACCCGGCGATCAGGTCCGCCTTGGTGAACAGCACATAGACCGGGAACCGCACCCCCAGGCGCTCGCGCAGTTCGTTCAGCCGTCGGCGCACCGCCAGCGCGTGGCTTTTCTGGGTCGTCTCATCCTGCAACGACAGGTCGCTCAGGCTGATCGCGATCATCGCGCCATTGATCGGCTGACGCTTGCGATGTCGCCTCAGCAGATCAAGAAAGCCGAGCCACCCCGCGTTGTCCGCATCCTTGTCGCTTTCCTGCGTGGTATAGCGTCCCGCCGTGTCGATCAGCACCGCCTGATTGGTGAACCACCAGTCGCAATTGCGCGTGCCGCCAACCCCGCCGACCGCCGCCTTGCCGGTCTTGTCCGCCAGCGGGAACTGCAATCCCGAATTCACGATCGCCGTGGTCTTGCCGGCACCGGGCGGGCCGATCATCACATACCAGGGCAGTTCGCTCAGATGCCGCCGTCCGTTCCTGGACTTGCGCAATTCGGTGATCGCCGTCTTGAACTTGCTCTTCAGCGCGCTGATCTCTTCGTTCAACACCTCATCGGCGTCGGACTCGACGGTCTCGGCGATCTCCTTGCCCATCGCCCGCGCCTTGCGCCAGCGCCACCAGTAGATGATACCCATGAGCAGCAGGAAGAATGCCCAGATCGCGACAATGGTCGCGATGCGGGTGGTCACGCTGTCAAAAGGATACCAGTCGCGCCACCCCAGATAAGGTGCGAAATACCACGTGCACAGCGACAGAACGAGTGCCACGAGCGCCAGGACCGAATAGATCGTGCCGAACATGAATCTCAGGGTTCTGCGGATCATGTCCCGTCCTCCCGCACCAGCAACACTTCTATGCGACGATTGCGGGCGCGCCCCTCGCGCGTGCCGTTATCCGCGATCGGCTCCTTGTCGGCGCGCCCTTCGGCCGACAACCGGCCCGGATCGTCCAGCTCACCGGACATGCGCTCCATCACCGATTTCGCACGCGCCAGCGACAGCGCCATGTTCGACGGAAACCGGGATGACCGGATCGGCACGTTGTCGGAATGACCGGCGATGATGACCGGACCGGGTTCGTCGTTCAGCGCGCGCGCCACGCGATCCACCGGTGCCTCGAAATTCTGCGACAACCTGTCAGAGCCGGACCCGAACATTCCGGACCCGGCGATGCGCACGATCAGCGTGTTGCCCTTCTGAAAAACCTCGACAATGCCATCGTCGATTTCGGGCTGCAAAAATCCCTCGACCTTCCTGAGCTGTTCTTCGGCGCTTGGGGCGGCGGGCGCAGGTGGCGGCGGTGGCGCGCGGCGTTGCAGTTCGGCCACCGGGCCGCTGTCGATGACCGACAACTGTCCGACCACGCGCTCGGTCGAAGTTGACAAGGCATAGGACAGTCCCGCGAACTGGAACGCCAGAAGCCCGGCGGTGACCGCAACCGCGATCCACACCAGCCGCCAGACCGAGCGCGGCTTGAACGGCTTTTCCACGCCCTCCCAATGCGGCGACAAGTCCCGTTCAAGCGGCCCCCGCTGCGCCCGGATGATACGGGCCAGAGCGGCACGGATTTGCAGATGCTTCTCGGCGCCGCCCTGTTCGACGCGCAATCGTCCTTCAAACCCCAGGGACATGCACATGTAGATGAATTCGAGCAGGTCGATATTCTGCCCCGGTTCCTTTTCCAGCCGCGCCAGCAGATCATAGAATCGGTCGCCGCCCACCGTCTCGCGATGGAACGTGCCCACCATCGATTGCAGGCCCCAACTCGACTGACCGCCCCACGGCGTGTTCAGCACCACATCGTCGAGCGTGGCGCAGAGCGCATAGCGTGCAACCTTGACCGTCTGGGCCGCGATGCCCGCCTGCAAGGCACGGTTTTCGAACGCGCGCACCTCGGCGATCACACTCTGGCGCAACTTGTCCGGGTCCATGTGCTGGGCGCGGTTCCGAATGCGGCTGATCAGGGAAAACAACGTGCTGGCAGAGGCGACAAGCTGGTTCATGCCCGTGAGCGTCGGACCGGAGTCCGGCGGCCCTGCGGGGCTGGACACCGGTTCCGGGGCGGTGGAAGCAGGCACGCCAAACGCGTCGGCCGCGGGTGCTGCGGCAGGTTGTGCCGCAGGCTTGCGCCGACCGCCCGGATTCGGCCTGATCACCGTCTTGTCGGTGTCATCGGGTTCTGCAAACGGGTCGTCATCAGACATCATTCATACCAATCCATCAGCCGTTCCGGATCGCCCAAAGCTCCATCTTCAGACCCGGATACTGACCGGATACATGCACTGCGATGCCGCCTGACGTGGTCATCTTGCTCCAGTACGGGCTGGCGGCATCGAGTTCGAAATAGACCACGCCCGCATGATAGGGAATCTGGCGCGGGGCCACCGGCATCGGGCGCAGCGTGATCCCCGGCAGCGCGGAATTGACCAGTTGCCGGATTTCCTCGACCGGGCCGATCTTGGCCTGACCGGCGAAATGGCGGCGCACATCCTCGGCGGGAATATCCGCGTCCACCGCCAGAACGAAACCCGCATTCCCCAAGAGCTTGCGGTCGGCGATCACACCCACGCTTATACCATATTTCCGCTCTTCCAGCTTGATCGGAATCGCTGTCTGTTCAAGCACCGAACTCAGATATTGCCGCAGCAACCGGATGACCGGTGCGAAACTGCCGGTCAGATCGTCATGGCGGTAGGGCGGCAACTCGGGCGGCTGCTTTTCCGCGGTCATGAACACCGACAATTCCCCGGCCAGAGCGACGCAATGCCGATAGAGATCTTCGGGATGCAGATTCTCGATCCGCGACAGATGACGCATCACCGGGATCGTGCGGTTGACCACCGTCAGCAACAGGAAATCCGACACTTCGGCCACGCCACGCGCGCCGCCCCCTTCGGACAGGCGCCCGGCCAGCGCCTGCATCCGGTGCGACAGCAAACCTTCAAGCTCGCGCGTGAACCCGTCAAGCGGTCGCGCGGCGCGTACATCCAGACAACTCGGGATGAATGCCTGATCCAGGATGATCTCCTTGTCAGGGCGCACCTCGATGATGCGCGCCACCGGGATCGCCAGCCGATCCGACAGATCATCGACCGCCAGCGCGAATTGCAGACGCATCTTGCCGATACCGAGCATCACCGGCTTTTTCTGCTGGCCCATGGAATCGGTGACTTCGATCTCGCCGGGACGCAGACGGCTGGCCGACATTTCCGCCCCGCTCAGATCGACCTCGGCGGCCCCCTGCCGCCGTTGCGGCACGGTCAGGTAGACCACGCAATCCTTGATGGTTTCAGGCACTTCCAGAGCCGGGGGGTGATCCTCGGCCATGGGCACACGGAACACGGTACCGTCCTGGGTCAGCCCGGCACAGGATTTCAGCGCGAACTGCCCGACCTTGAGCACCTCGTCGTCGATTTCCAGCGCGCTTACCCCCCAGGCATAGGGCCGCACGCGGCGAGCCAGCCCGGTTACCAGTGCCTCGGTATACCGATCCGCCTGCTGGAAATGATGAGGTTGCAGGAACAACCCCTCGGTCCAAAGCACCTTGCTGTCCCAGGACACTGGCTTCTCCTTCTTTTCGGACGCTATTTCAGCTTGTCCAGTTGTTCCTTGTAAGCGCGTGCAAATTCACGGCTGAACAGGTCGTGGAAATCGTTTTCCGCCTGATCGGATATGTCTGCATACAGCTTCTCGTACACTTCCCAGTAGCGCGCCTTCTTTCCCTTGAGCAGTCCGCCAAGGCGGCCTCCGGTTTCGATCCTGCTCGCCAGTTCCTGGGGATCGAGCCGTGCCAGGACACCTTTCAAAGCAGCTTCCATGCCCGTCACCATCGCAATCTCGTGCGCCTTGATATCTTTCAGCGCCTCTTCGGCGGCGGATTCCGCGCTCAGATAGCCGCGCGTGCCGGGTTTTACGATCGCCTCGACCGCCTGTTCCGGGCTGATCGAGAATTTGAGGGGGTTGTTGCCCCCCGCCCCGATCATTGTCTGTTCGATCCGGAATTCGCTCTTGATAGAGGTCCGCGTCATCAGGATTTCCCGCAAGCCGGTGATCAGCGTTTTCATCACCCGCCCCATGCGCGCCATGGTATTGACCATGTCGGCGTCATCGATCCTGACCTCGTCCGCCCCGACGGCCCGCAAAAACGCACGCGCGGCGTCACTGTCCACCGGAATATCCGGTTCTGCGGGTGGCGTCGATTTTGCCGGGGCACCAGCCTGCGCCGCAGGCGTGGCCACAGGCGGCGCAGGCACCACGGTACCGGGGTGCTCCGGTCCGGGTGCGGCATCGGCTGCGGGATCGGACGGCCCGAGGAATTCGTCATCCCAGTCATCCGGTATCAAACCACCCCCGCCGGTGGATTGCGGTCTAAAGCTGTCCTGCGCCGAAGGATTGTGGCTCGGGGCGCTGGCCCCCTCTCCCTGCCGCCCGTCATCGGGCTTGCGGAAAAACGGGTCATCCCCGTCCTCGCCCAGCGGTGGCAGCAATTCGTCGATCGGGTCCACAGGGTTCAGTTGCGAAGGGCCGGTCGGCCCCTTTTCTTCTCCGAGAAGATCGTCCAGGAAATCGCCCCCCGGCCCGGCATCATCAAGAAGCGCAAGCGGATCGGGAGCTCTGGAAGCGTCGCCATGCGACGCCGGCCCCTGCGCCAGAGGGGCGGCGGGGCCCGGTTCGACCTCGGCCAGATCATCGGTAATGTCGACAACCAGTTCATAGGATCCGAGCGCAAGCACGTCTCCGCTGTTCAGGGGCGTGGGAACCTTGCCAAGCGGTATCTTGCTGTAGTTGAGATAGGTGCCGTTGGTCGACAGGTCGACAATCACCACGTTGCCATTGTGATCCTCGATCACGCAATGGCTCTTGGAAAGCAACCGGTCGGGATCGGGCAGCACGAGATCATTGGCTTCGCCGCGACCCACCGTCAGGCTGCCACCCTGCATCCGCACGGGTTGCGCATTGCCGGGTATCGTACCCGAGGACTGGAATTTCAGAGTGACGGGCATTCCAGCGCCTATCCTCCAGTCAACACGGTAAAATCACCTTTGACGATCGCACCGCCACAGCCGGTGCTGTCGCCGATCCGCGAAGCGGGTATCTTGGAGATGATCACCGTTGACGAACCCATCGCATTGGGATGCGGACCAAGTCCGGACGGATGAAGATCCCCTATCCGTGCCGCGGGCATTTTCCCGACCAACACGGTTGGCGCACAGGGTGGTATGATCACCGACGTTCCCGGCACCGGCCCTGCCGGCGATGGCGCGAACATGGCGCAAAGCACCTGGTCGAAGACGCGCGCCTGCGGTCTGGTCATCAGCTTGCCTCCTTCTTCGGGTCAGGCTCAGACACTCTGCCGTTCCCGCCCTTTGCGATGTCCACCGCCCGATCGATAAGCACCTGAACATGCGCATCAAACCTATCAGATAGTTCCCCCAAGGCCACAACATTCATGGCAAATGCCGCCAGTTCAGATGCACCGGCAGGCGCGGGATATTCGGCCAGATCTCCGGGACCCAGTGTGCCATCGGAGTACAGCACCGCAACCGCACAATTTACCGTGTCGTCATCCACATAGGCGTGATCCAGTGTCGCGCGCGCCGCTTCGCGGTTTTCTTCGGTCGGATCGAAAACCCACGCCTCGGATGCCGCCAGCGATGGCGGGTCGTTTCGCGATTTCGGGCCGATATAGTCACGTGCCGCCAGACACGCCCACCACACCCGTTCGCGTACCGGCAGCAACGCCGCAAGCAGCAGCAAAATGTCGATCCATGCTTCCTTGGCCTGCAGTTCGTCCAGAACCGCATCTGGAAGCGCGCTCGCGGGCGACTGGATCAACGTGTCCAGACGGATATTCGCATTCGACAGTATCCTGGCCGCCGGTTCTTGCGGGATCTTGACCAATTCCTTGAATCTATCACTCATGCCGTCACCTAGTTGATCATCGTGATGCCGCCCTTGGCGGTCAGCATCGCGTCACCCTTGACGGTGGTCAGTTTGGACTTGAGCTCGGCCATCGCCTTGCCTTCGAACTTGAGCATGGTGCCCTTGATCGTTACCCCGACCGGATCGATCACGACCGACGAAGACCCGACTTTCAACTCGATTTTCTGCGCTGCGGTCATGGTGATCTTTCCGGACTTCACATCGACTGTCATGTTCCCGGTTTCGACGGTTGTCGCGTCATTGCCGGTAATTGTCTTGGTATGCTTGCCTTCGATCTTCTGGGTCTTGTCGGTCTTGATCTTGATGTTCTGACTGCCCGTCTTGATCAGGTACTCCTCGTCCCCCTTTTCCAGTGTCAGGCTGTGATCGCCCTCCTTGATCACCCGCGTGACATTCTGCTTGATCACTTCGCTGAGGCTGCCATCCTCGACTTTCGAGTTGATCTTTCCCTCGCCATCCACCTGTTCATGTGCGTCCAGTCCGATGGTCACGACCGACTTGTTCTTGATCAGCATCTGATGGTCTCTCTGCGCCTGAACGCGCATCTTTTCCGCGCCCTTGAGGTCATCGAACATCAATTCGTTATATTCGCTGTCGCTGCCGTTTTTTGACGATCGCGTCCGGATGCCAAGTTCGGTGGGATTGTCCGGATAGGAATACGCCGGATTTTGCCAGCCATTATACAGCATCCCCGTGCAGATCGGCCGGTCGGGATCGCCCTCTTCGAACTCGATAATCGCCTCCTGCCCCATACGCGGCAAGGCGACCATGCCCCAACCCGTACCCGACCATGGCGTCATGACCCGCACCCAGCATGACGATTTTTCGTCCTTCTTGCCGTCACGATCCCAGTGGAACTGAACCTTGATCCGGCCCCATTCATCGGTCCAGATCTCTTCGCCTTCCTTTCCCACCACCGTGGCGGTATGCGGCCCCGAGATCTTTGGCCATGGCGTGCTGATCGGCGCGCGAAATTGCGTTGTCTTGGGGATCGCGCGAAACGTCGACGCAAAAGCATCCTTTTCCATCGACTTGGGAAAGGCCAGATCCATCATCGACAGATCGCGCCGTGCCTCGCGCTCCTGCTCTTTCAGGTAGTCGAACAGAGACTGCTCTACCCCGGTGCGTTTCATGTCATTGCGCAGTTTGCCGGCCTTGCGGGTCTGTTTGTCCGGCTCGGCATCCAGAAAGTTCTGGTCCTGCACATAATGTTCGGCCGAAACGATCAGATAGGTGGCATTGGCCGCATTGTCGGGATGACCATTCATCGCGAAGGTCTGTCCGGCGGCAAGAGCCCGGACATTGGCGGCTCCGCGAAAGGTCTGGTAACGGACCGTCTCTGCCTCCATCCGGACCGCAGCGTATTTCTCGCCCAGCTTCTTGTCGCTGTCAAAAACACCCGGATAGCGGTGGTGCCCGTTATAATCGTAGATTTCGTGGCTCTTGTGCGCATGGCTTCCCGACTCTATCGAATGATCGAATTTCAGATCGGCATTCTGCAACTTGAAGTCGAAATCGTTCAGCGTGACCTTGCCGCGCGTCACCCGCTGCGCTGCGGTCCATTCGGCGATATGATCCTCGCGCGAGCGTTCGGCCCCACGATCCGTCTGGCGCGCATGATAGGTGATCTTGGAATGACCGGGCACTTCGGAATGGGCGCTGATGGAATCACACAGAACCAGCTTTTCCACCTCGGTCGAATCGAGTGCATTGGAAAAGTAGAAATATATCCCCTCCTCTTCCATCAGGCGACACAGGAACGCGTAATCGCTTTCACGGTACTGCACGCAATAGGTGCGGTCTTCGTAGGTGCCGGTCAGCTTGTTGTCGAAATCGGTCAGCCCGTGCGCAGACAGCAGGTCGGAAATAATGTCGGGCACGCTCATTTCCTGGTAAATCCGGCAATTTTGGCTGCGCGTCAAAAGCCAGAACCACGGGCGCAGATCGGCGAGATAATACCAGTTTCCCTGGTAGTAGCCGAGTTGCTCCATCGATATGCACAGACCGCTGAAAATGCGCTCGCTCTTGTCCTCGGTCTTGACATGGACGCGCATGTTACGGCCAACGACTGCGCCAATATTCACATCTTTCGACCAGCTTCGGATCAGGACACTGGTTTCGGTCAGCGTACTCAGGCCCTCCTTGACAACCGCCCGGAACAGGTTCGGCCCTTCTTCGCCCTTTCCGGGCCAGGAAAACTCGCCAGAAATCCAGCTTCTGGCTTCGGGAAACGGCTTGTAATCAGGCATTGTCTTTCCTTTCGGAATACCACCGGGCAACCGGTCGGGACATGGAACTCATCACTACAAATCCTCCAGCAGGGCCGCGAGATCGGCGTCGACATCCGCAAGATCGCCATCTGGCGGCGCGGTATCGTCAAACCCGGCAAGCAAGTCATCCAAACCCAGGTCTTCGCCCGTGTCCTGAGCAGTGACAGATTGCGGGCCGCTTTCGGATATTGGCGCGGGCCTGGGCGGTGATGGCGGTGGCGGCGGCGCATCCGACCACGGCCCCAGTATATCGCCGCCGGCCATCGACTGGAACGAGGCAAGGCGGATTTCATCCCGCCCCTTGATCGAGACCACCGGCATCAGCCCGCGCGCCATGACCTTTTCCACCTTGTCCAGCGTCAGGTTCCGTTCGGTGCAGGGCAATGCAACCTGATCGCCATATTGGTCTGTGACAAGGTGATAGGGCATCTCCCCCAGCGACATGATCGACCCCAACCCCATATGCGCGCCGTTCTTCCTGTAGGATCTGGCCAGCAGGATCGCGACAAGCACCACCGGATTGGCCCAGAGCATCCCCCGCAGCCCCTCGGCCATCGTGAACTCCTCGAAATCGAAGGCATGGATCGGCTCGGACTTCGCCCCATACGGACGGCGCAGCAGGAAGCGTGGCGCGGCAAGCCCCAAATGGTGCGCCTCGGGCATCGCCCGCAACCCGTCCCACGCTGTCGCTACGAGCGGATGGCGATCCGCTTTCTCGGTCTCAAAGATACCCGACGACAGCGCCGCGAGAAACGGCGCGTCCACATGCGCGGCCACGCGGGCGATCCGCCCGAGCAATTCCGCATGGGGTGGCGTTTCCTCGAAACTATACAGCCCGACAATCGCTGAATACCCGCCGCGCCCATTCTCGGGATCAAGTGGCAGTTCCGTCAACAATCGCACCAGCCCGGATCGGGCGAGATCATCGGTCGCGGCAAGGTCGGCGCCGATCTCTTCGGCGGAAATATCATATAGCGTCACGTCGAGCGTGTCGTCGGTCTCGATGCTGCGCGCGATCAGGTCGAGCGACCGCCATTGCGACTCGACCGCCTGAAATTCCGGGTGATGCAGGATCAGCCGCATGGCCGAGGTCAATGCCGCGTCCACAGCCTGCTGCATCGCGACCGTATCGGCATCGGCCACCGTGCGGACATGCGGGCCGACGATCTGCGCGATTAGGTCTTCGACAGGCGACGCCGTGGCCAATGACGCACCGTTATCGCCGATCAGCCTCTGAAACTCCGACAGTTTCAGATTGGCGGGCATCGCATTTCCAGCCGAGCGCGATCTTGGCGGCGCGACCGGCGTGGCATGCGCCTCGCCCCATTCCCTGAGCCGTGCGGCAGCGTTCGCAGAGGTCGTCCCGGTCGCGAGCTGCGCCCGGAGCGCCCGCAATTCAGACAGGATCGGCACGTTTTCATAGAGTTCGTCGGGATGTAGGTCGTCCAGTTCATTCAACTTCACCGCGACCCCCGCACCCTCCTTGCCGATCGGCAGGACAAGCGTCGTTGCAAAACTCCGGATCACATCCTCGACGGTATCCGTATCCAGCAGCACAGGCGCACGCGCCGCCAGCGCATCGCCGGTTTCCACCAGCCCGCGCGCCGCGCGTCCGGAGAAATCGCCCATCAATGCGATGCGAAAACGTGTCCGGTTCAGCCGTTCCGGTTCGGGGCGATCCCCCGTCAGGAAACCAAAGGCAAACCCGACCCCGCCCGCCAGCGTTGCCTCGCCCCCGGCATCCGGCGCCGGTGCCTCGTTCAGCAGATCATCAACTTCGACATCGGGTGCGACATCCACGCCCAGAAGATCATCGAGCGTGTCCTCTGTCTCATCGGTCGGTGACGGATCGCCCGGATCACCCAGCAAATCGTCGAGATCGTCCAGATGATTTTGCGGGCGATCCGGGGTGGCGATGGCCGCATCGCCGGGCTTTGCCGCTGAGTCGAGGTCCACCGGCAGATCGTCGAGCAGGTCCGCTCCACCTGCATCCGGTTCGTCAGGTTCCGCGAATCCGAGATCGCCCAGAAGATCCTCCAGCCCGCCCGCCTCCGATGCGCTGTCAAACGGTGTTGGCGACTGTACAGAGCCCTCGGGCTCATCCGGATCGGCTACGCCGAGGTCGCCGAGCAGATCGTCAAGATCATTCGCCTCCGGCCGGACCCCGTCCGCCGGTTCACCATCGGCATCGCCCATTCCCGGAATATCATCCGACGGGTCTGTCCCGGCCTCATCGTGGCGGGGATCGGCGATTTCCGTCGCTTCGTGGTCCTCAACTGCCAGTCCCGCCATAACATCCGTCAGGTCATCGCCTGGCACCGCGTCACAGTCGCCCGACGCAAGGGCATCCGGACGATCCTCGTGTCCGGCGTCATGCGGTGACAGTGCGGCCAACGTGTCGGCGGTCTCGTTTTCATCCGGTGGCTCTTCAAACCCGGCGAGACTGTCCAGTGCCAGAGCGAGATCATCGGTCGGTGTAGGATCAGGGAGGCGCTGTTCGGCCAGACCGGTCAGCGTGTCACTTGCGGTGTCATCGTCGCGCTGCTGCTCCACAGGTGCGTTGGCCAGACTGTCGAGCGCCGACTCCAAATCGTCCGGTTCGGATGCTTCGTCCGGCGATGCCGCAGCCAATCCGGCGAGGGTATCCGCGTGATCATCGCCTGCGGTGTCTTCAGGGATGCCAGCCTGCACCAGACTGTCCAGAACCCCGGACGCGGTATCCGGTTCGCAAACCTTTTGGGGCGCCGGATTTGCGAGGCTCGCGAGTGTATCGTCAACCGAAGGGTCCGGCGCGGCATCCGGCGAAGCATCCCTGCGCAGCGCGTCCAGAGCCGCCTGCGTCGCATCCCCGCCGGTTGTCTCCGCCGGTGCGCGTTTCCGCAACTCGGCAAGAACATCCTCCCCGGCACTGTCCTGCTCCGCGGGCTTCGGTGCCGATTGCGCCAGCGCGGCAAGCACGTCCGACGCGGTGTCCGGTTGTGCCTCTTGCCCCGGTGCGCCGGATTTCAACCGGTCAAGCACGCCGTCCGCAGGATCCGGCGCCGCGCGCTCATCGCGAGCCAGGGCACGCAAGCTATCCAGCACAGCGGTGCGATCCGCGCCGTCCTGCTGCGCCCCTGCCAATGCAGATAACAGCGCCGGATTGGCCAGTATCTCTTCGATCAACGCTGCCGCTCCGACCTTGCCGTCCATATAGGCCAACAGGTTCGACAACTGCGTGCGCGCCTCAAGCAACTCGCGCAGCGGGGCAACCTTGGCGGCAATCGCCTCTGGCGCAAAATCCTCCATCCGCTCAAATGTCAGATCGACGTCCAGATTGCCCTCCCCGGTCAGGGTGTTCGGCACGCTGAATGCCGCGCGCGGTTGCATGCCGCGCATGCGCTCATCGAAATTGTCTGCGTCGATCTCAAGGAACCTGCGGTCATCGATCGACGGCTGCGGCGATATGGATTTGCCGCTGAGGTCCGACATGACTCCCATAACGAACGGCAGCTGCACCTTCTTTTCCGAACCATACAATTCGATATCATATTCGATCTGCACCCGCGGCGCGCGGTTGCGCGAGACGAATTTCTGCGCACTACCACTCATTTCCGCTCTCCCCTGAGTTCCGCGACTTCGGCGCGCAAGGCTCGTATCTCGGCAAGCATCTCCGTGACATGCGCGTCAACGATATCGGTTTCGCTCTTCACGAGTTCGCGCAGGTTCTCGAATTCGGCCTCGTTCTCCTCTTCCACCGCAGCCTGCATGGTATTGACCAGCAGACCGATGAACAGGTTCAGCACCGAAAAGGCCGTGATGACGATGAACGGCACGAAGAACGCCCAGGCATAGGGGTGCACCTCCATCACCGGCCGCACGATGCCCATGGACCAGCTTTCGAGTGTCATGATCTGAAACAGCGAGTACAGGCTGCGCCCCAGCGTGCCGAACCACTGGCTGAAATCATGCCCGTACATCAGCGTGGCCATGACGCCGAACACGTAAAAGACGATCGAGATCATGATGATCACCGCCCCCATGCCCGGCAGCGCATCGAGCAGGGCCTGAACCACCGCCCGCATCTGCGGGATGACCGACAACAGGCGCAAGGCGCGGATCACCCGCAACCCGCGCAGTGCCGACAGCCCGCCCTTGTCCGGCAACAGACCCAGTCCGACGACAACGAAATCGAAAATGTTCCACGGGTTGGAAAAGAAGCCGCGGATGCCATAGGCATAGAATTTGAGCGCCAGTTCCGCGACAAAGATCATCAGAACCATCTTGTCGACGACCTTGAGTGTCGGGCCGATCACCGCATTGATGCTCTCCGACGTCGACATGCCCAACGTGATTGCGTTGAAAATGATCACGCCAAGGATCGCGTTCTTGACGGAGTCACGCTCGACAAACTCCAGCGCCTTTGCCCGCAGGGTTGCTGTCTGCTTGGTTTCCGGGCTTGTCTGCACGTCTGAAATTCCTTGTTCTATGTCCGGGTCCTACTCGAACGCGTAAGAGAAACTCTTGCCGTCACTGTCTATCGCGACCTTGCTCACCGCCCCGCCCTGCATCATGCGACGCAGGAACTCTGCAGATATTTCCGGCAGCATCGTGTTGGTGACGATTGCATCGATCATGCGTCCGCCGCTCTCCAGTTCCTGGCAGCGATCCACAATGGTGCCGACAACGGCATCCGAATATTCGAACGGAACCCCGTGCGACGTTTCCACACGTCGCTTGATCCGCCCCAATTGCAGACGGGTGATCGCAGCGATCATGTCAGGGCTGAGCGGGTAATAGGGGATCGTCACCAGACGCCCGAGCAGTGCCGCCGGGAAGATCCGCAGCAGAGGCTCGCGCAGCGCCTTGGCGATGCCTTCGGGTTCGGGCATCAGATCGGGATCCGAGCAAAGGTCCATGATCAGGTCGCTGCCGGCGTTGCTCGTCAGCAGGATCAGGGTGTTCTTGAAATCGATGACACGACCCTCGCCATCCTCCATCACGCCCTTGTCGAAGACCTGAAAGAATATCTCGTGCACGTCGGGATGGGCCTTTTCCACCTCGTCCAGCAAGATCACCGAATAGGGCTTGCGCCGCACGGCCTCGGTCAACACCCCGCCTTCGCCATAGCCGACATAGCCCGGAGGCGCGCCCTTGAGGCTGCTGACGGTGTGCGCCTCCTGATACTCGCTCATGTTGATGGTGATGACGTTCTGTTCGCCACCATAGAGAACCTCGGCCAGCGCCAGCGCGGTTTCGGTCTTGCCCACACCGGATGTACCCGCGAGCAGGAATACCCCGATCGGCTTGGACGGGTTGTCGAGTCCGGCACGGCTGGTCTGGATGCGCTTGGCGATCATCCGCATCGCGTGATCCTGGCCTATCACACGTTTCGCCAGATGGTCCTGAAGGTTCAGGATGGTCTCGATTTCGTCCTTGACCATGCGCCCCACGGGGATACCCGTCCAATCGCCGACGACACTGGCCACCGCCTGATGATCGACAATCGGCAGGATCAGCGGGCTTTCCCCCTGCACCTCGGTCAGTTCGGCATTCCTGGCCTTCAATTCCGACAGCAGGTTCGCGCGCTCCGTGTCGCTCAACGGGCTGGCCTCGGCGTCCTCGCTGCCAGGTTCGGCCTCGACCGGCGTGCCGCCCTCGCGCAGCCGCGCCCGCAGATCGAGGATGGTTTCAACCACCGCCTTCTCCCGCTCCCACCGTTCGGTCAGACCGGCCAGCCGGGTTTCTTCCGTCGCCTTGGCCTGCGAAACGGCATCGCGGCGTTCTGCGACGTCATAACCCGCCGTCTCATCGCGATCTATGATCTCAAGCTCGGTTGTCAGCGCCTCGATCCGGCGGCGGCTGTCATCCACCTCAGCCGGCACCGCGTGCTGGCTGACCGCAACGCGGGCGCAGGCCGTATCGAGCAGGCTGACCGATTTGTCAGGCAGTTGCCGCGCCGGGATATAGCGCGCCGACAGGGTCACCGCAGCCTCGATACCCTGATCGAGAACCTGTACCTTGTGGTGTTTTTCAAGCATCGAAGCGATACCGCGCATCATCAGGATCGCCTTATCGATACCGGGCTCGTCGACCTGCACAACCTGGAAGCGGCGGGTCAGCGCGGGGTCTTTTTCGATGTATTTCTTGTATTCGGCCCAGGTGGTCGCGCCGATGGTCCGCAAGGTGCCCCGTGCCAGCGCCGGTTTCAGCAGGTTCGCCGCATCGCCAGTGCCTGCGGCCCCGCCCGCCCCTACCAGCGTATGGGTTTCATCCACGAACATCACGATGGGCGTCGGGCTGGCCTGCACCTCGTCAATCACCTGTCGCAGACGGTTCTCGAACTCGCCCTTCATGCTGGCACCGGCCTGCAACAACCCCACGTCCAGCACGAGCAAGCGCACGTTCTGCAACGCCGGCGGCACATCGCCGCGCGCGATCCGCAGTGCAAAGCCTTCGACCACCGCGGTTTTGCCGACACCCGCCTCACCGGTCAGGATCGGGTTGTTCTGGCGTCGCCGCATCAGCACATCGACGATCTGGCGGATCTCTTCGTCACGGCCGACAATCGGGTCGATCTCGCCGTTGCGGGCCTGTTCCGTGAGGTCGGTACAGAACCGGTCGAGCGCCTCGGTGCTGCCCAACTGTGCCTGCCGCGCGCCGCTGGCTTCGCCCGGTTCCGCGCCACCGCCCGTCTGACTGCCGTCCTTGGGGCGCATGGCCTCTTCCGGCGATCCATCGGTTGCCATGGCAAAGTTGTCGGCCAGATCGTCGGCGCCGATACTGCCGAGTTCCGAAGACATGGATGTCAGGATGTTGCGCAAAGCGGGCGTCTTGAGCATCCCGAGCAAAAGGTGGCCTGTGCGGACCTGATTGGAACTGAACAGAAGCGACCCCCAAAGCCAGCCGCGTTCCATCGCGTCCATCAGGTGATCGGACAGATCCGAGATCGCACTTGCCCCGCGCGGAAGGGCGTCGAGCGCACGGGTCAATTCGGCGGAAATCCTGCCGGCGTCCAGATCGTAATGATCAACGATCCGATGCAGGTCACTGTCCTGCGCGTTCAGGATCTGATGCATCCAGTGTACGACCTCGACATAAGGATTGCCCCGCATCTTGCAGAACACCGTGGCCCCCTCGACGGCCTGGTAGCCGAGCTTGTTGAGCTTGCCAAAGAGCGCTACGCGGCTGATCTCGGTCATCTGGTGTCCTTCCTGGTCAATATTCGCATCACGGCCCCGCCCTCGCAGTTGAAATATCCGGATAGAGGAACAGGTCTGCGGCGTCGGCGCGCGTATCGTCCGGATCGGGGCGCGAACGGATCCAGCTTGTATGTCCAAGCCGCGTGTTCCCTCCGAGACTGGCGCGGGGCACCTCGTCTCCTGCCAGGACAAGGTTCACATCCCAGTCCAGACTGTCGCCCGCATAGTTGCGCACGATGGATTGCAGCCGCGCCAGCGAGTCTCCTCCCGGCAGCAAGCGGTGATACTCGGACAGCGAAAGCGGGCCGATGCGCAGCCTGAACTTGGCCCCGCGTGTCCACACCCGCTGGCCGATGCTGGTGTTGCGGCCCAATGCGGCGCGTTGGCCGAGTTGCCACCGATCGCCGGGTTCGAGATCAAGCCAGCTGCCGACGAATTGCTGCAACCGCACCGGCGCCTCGAAAAATGCGGAGAGGATAGAGACCAGTCCTTCGGGATTGCGCGACGCTTGTGAAAGATGCCCGGCAAAATGCAGCTTGGCCAGGTCCGGCATCGCGTCACGGTCGCGCAATGCCGGACCGTGATACCCCGACAAGGCCGCCACCTTGCGCGCCATCGGGTCATCCGTACGATCAAAACTCGGGGCGGGCTGGCCGGTGGTCCAGGCGCGATACAACAGGCTCATCATGCGATGGGTCAGCATGTCGGCAAAGGCCACGAAGGTGCTGTCGCGGTGGTTTCTGTACCGGTCGCGGACATATTGCGTCATGTGCAGGGGCAGCGGCCCGTTGGGTCCGAAGAGACCAAAGAACCGGTTGGTCAGCCGCGCCGGACGACCACCCACGCCCAGTTTGAACGCGGCAATCGTCGATGGCGGAAACGCCAGTTCCGCCTCTTGTCCCAAACGCACCTTGTCTTCGCGGGGGCGACGGCTCTCGCCCAGACGGGGCGCTTCGTCAAAGGTCGCTTCGATAACCCGGAGCGCCTGAAAAACATGATGCTTTTCCGGTTCCTTCGTCAGCCTGTCAAAATGGCTCAAATCATCCGGCCCAGTCCGGTTTCCGGTCGCCATCTGGCAATTTCTCCGCGTGTCTGCGTTTTCAATACGGTTTCGGTAAAACTGTTGATCGTTGTGTATCGGCGCATGAACCGTTCCAGCACCGCGCCGAGCACATACGCGCTCGTGCCCTCGAAAAAGCTCTCGTCGATGCCAATCGTGACCTCGACGCCGCGCACCGCCGTTGACAGAATCTCGTCGCTCATCCGGCGCACGATGGGACGGCTGGAAACCGAAACGATCCCTTCCAGCTGCTTTTCCGTAACCCGATCCCCCAGCGGCGCATAAAGCCCGACCAGCTCGCGCAACGCCGCCGCCGAGTCCCCCTTGCCGGCATCGGCGATCGACAGGTAGTTGAGGCTCAGGTGGCTGATCAGCCGCCATGCGGTATCCCCCTGCGCCAGTGTCGGATGCGGACGTGTCGGAGAGACAGGCAGGCGGATGGATTTGACCGGGCCGCCCTCGGGCATCCGGAACACATCCGCATCTCCGGTCGCCAGCAAAAGCGGCAGGTCGCGGTTTGAGCACATGGCCTGCACCGCAAGTTGATCAAGGTTGGCCGGATAGGGCGTTTGCGCCCGGTCAACCAGCGTCACAAAAACCTCGGACCCAAGATAGGATGTCCGTACCCCCCGCAGCCGCTCTTTTTCCGAGCGCTGTCGCATGCGGCGGTGAATCGTGTAATAGGCCGGGTGGGTTTCCCCTGCGGCGGTGAAATCGGTCGCGGAATAGAACGGGCGGAAAACAACGTCGTCTCCGCCAGCGCTGCTGATGCCGGTGACGCTCTGAAGCGAATGAATTTCAAAGTCCAGCGCGGCCGTCCGGCTGGGGATCACGTGCTGCTCGGTATCGCTGGCAAGCACGTGCACCCGGTCGCAGCGCTTCGGAAACAGGTTGATGGCGGGCACCGCGTTCGGGGTAAAGGCCTCGGCAACAACCATCGGCGCCACCTCGCTACGCCCTTCCCGCAGCAGGATGTAGATATCGACATCCGGCCCGGTCGCGCGGGCAAGTGCAGGTTGCACCCCCTGAAGTTCGACAAACAGGAACCGTTCGGGCATCGCGAAATATTCCTGCAACAACCGATACCCGTCGAAAGAGCGGCGCGGCGTCGGCAGCAGGGCTTCGTCCTGATCAAAGCCGCGATTCACCACCGCACCCCGCACCAGCGGTTCCGCCCAGTCGGCCCGCCGGTCGGTCGAGCGACCGCAGAGCGCACTGACCTGCGTCGACAGCAATTCAAGCAACGCCCAACTGTTGCCGGCACTGCTGTCGAGAAACAGGGTCAGATCGTCCATCGGCATCTCGGCGATCGGACCGCCATCGGACCGTCTGAGCCTGAGCCGAATGGCGGCACGCGCCTCGGCCTGTCCGGCAACGCCTGCGGCCACCAGTTCCCCACGCCCGTCGATATATTCCGCCTCGCTGATCCGGATCGGCCACATCGTCATCTCTGCGGCAGTGCGAAATTCGCAGGGTGTGTTCTCGCCCTCCATCAACCGGCTGCGCAACGAGGTATGACGCGGCAGGACATAGCCACTCTTGACCGCGGAATTGGACGTGTCCGGTTCGAAAGCGGCAATCATCATCGAAGGCGTCGGCGCGAGGTAATGCGGATAGACGATCTCAAGCAGGTTGCTGGTAAAATTCGGATATTGAAGCTCAAGCTCGAGCTGCACGCGCGCCGAGAGAAACGCCACCCCCTCCAGAAGCCGTTCGACATAGGGGTCGAGCACCTCGACCCCCTCCATGCCCAGCCGGCTGGCGATTTTGGGATAGGCCGCCGCGAACTCGGCGCCCATGTCACGCAGGAAGATCAGCTCGTTCTCGTAATGCTTCATCAGGCGTGTATCCATGGCGGCTAGCGGCCCCCGTCCACGGAGATTTCACCGGTCGTGACGTCCACCTGACTGCGCAGGTACAGTTCGAGCGGCAAGGGCTGGGCCCACATGTCAGCACGGATGATCAGCGCGACGGTCATGTCTTTTCCGGTGTCGTCCGGATTGAGCGTGACCTCTACCGTACCGTCTATGATGCGAGGCTCGTAAACCGCGATTGCCCGCTGGATGGAGCGGCGTATCTGCTCGGCCCGTTCTGCTGTCGAAAACTCGCCTGACACCTCGCGCAAGCCATAGTTTACGACACTGCGCGCGACATTGGGCAGCGCCGCCGCATCAAATGAGCTTTCGGTATTGGTGGTGTTGAGCAACCAGGACAGATCGCGCTGGATGATGTCGCGCAGGCGCGAGATGTCGATCACCCGCGAATCCCTGGTTTCCCTGGGATTACCCGGCTCGTTGTCGGTCAACCGGTCCAGCAAAGAGGGTTGCAAGCGCTCGGCAAGGGTCTTGTCAGCCATCGTCGGATGCGCTCGCGGAAGTCGGAGCGCCCTCCATGACAAGGCTGCGGACATCCATCAACGCAACATCGCCCTGATCGGTCGCGAACAGTCGCTGGCCCGCGCCGACAAATGTCTCGCCGCCCACATCCGACCAGGTGGTCGCCCGCGCCAGGGTGTTCGCGGGGTCGTCGCCATCGGTGGTCCCGACGTAGCGGGTCGGGATCAATGCGGCGACTTCGCCACCGTTCTGCAAACCAAGCGTTGCCGCGGTCCAGACCGCATCGCGCAGGTCGCTGGGCGCCTCCATCGACAGGGACGCGACCGAGCTGAAGGGCAGCCAGAAATAACGTCCGTTCACAATGATCTCGAGCACCGGACCCAGACGCATATCGGCATCGGCGATCCACTGAAATGCCTGTCCGTCGATCACACCCGCGCAGGCAGGCGCCGCATCAAAGGCACGGGTGCGCAACGCCGCAGCCTCCTCGGATCTACCGGCGGCCAGCAGTTTCTGCGCCTCGATCAGCAGCGCCAGCCATTCTGCCGGTTCGCCGAAAATCAAAGGCTCTTTCTCGCCGGCGAATACCTTTTCGCGATAGACCTCGCAGATGATCGCCTCGCGATAGGTCTGTGCCATCATCGTGGCGGCGCTGTCCATTTCCGCACTCAGCTTCAACTGGGTGATCGCCCGCTTCCAATCTCCCAGAACGCAAAGAAGCTGAAACAGGAAAATCCGGAGCTTCGGGTCGGCAGGGTTTGCTCTGACCTCGTCCTGCAGCGCGGCAAGCGCAGCCTTCGGATCGCCTGATTTCAGATGTTCTTCTGGGGTCATGCAAAGGGTTCCGGATGCAAAATATCAAATGAACATGCCTGGCCGTGATCCGGCCAGGCAGGCAGTTGAAACGATCAGATCATTTCACTCTTCATGACGTTCCAGGCAAAATCGGATTTACCCTTGTTCAGTGCTCCGGTTTCAGGATCGGCTTGTTTGTACTCGACCTTGATCGTGCGATAGGCCAGTTCCCAGTTCTCTTCCGGGATCTGCTCTTCCCCGCCTGTAACATCGTACTTGTCGATCACCGAGTGAGTCAGAGTGAAGATGAGATAAGGCTCCATGCCGGTCTTGCCGTCCTGACCCGAGCGGCAGAGATGGATAACCGTCTTGTCGCGCACCGTGCCGTTGGCGACGGACAACATGAGCTTTGGCGATGCGAGGCTGAGTTCGGACGTCACGCTGATCTTGCCGAAATTGGCATTGGCATAGCCACGCTGGGTCGTGCCCAGGTCGGACATGTCCAGCGTACGCTCGACATTGAACGAGACGGTCTTGAGCGGGATCCAGTTTTCATGGTTGCTGTCCATGCTTTCGCCGTCAGCACCGGTAATTTGAATAAATGCGTTTTCCATAGTGTTTTCCTTTCACTGATTGACGCAATGCGCCATTCTTGGGGGTAGCGCCTTCCTGAAGCCGTAATTACGCTCCTTTCTCCGAAGGCAATTTGGATACCAGCCGCAGGGACACGGTAAGCCCCTCGAGCTGATAGTGAGGGCGTAGAAAGAACTTCGACGAATAATAGCCGGGATTGCCCTCGACCTCTTCGACAGCGACCTCGGCGGCAGCGAGTGGTTTACGTGCCTTGACCGCTTCCGAAGAAACTTCTGCGTTGGTGTCCACGTACTGGTTCACCCAGTCCTGGAGCCAGACTTCCATGTCTTTGCGACTCTTGAACGAACCGATCTTGTCGCGGACCATGCATTTCATGTAATGCGCGAACCGGCAGGTCGCGAAGAGATAGGGCAGCCGCGCCGCAAGATTGGCGTTCGCGGTTGCGTCCGGATCGTCATATTCTGCCGGCTTGTGCAGCGACTGCGCCCCGATAAAGGCCGCGATGTCGGAATTCTTGCGATGGATCAGCGGCATCATGCCGTTCTTGGCCAATTCCGCCTCGCGCCGATCGCTGATCGCAATCTCGGTCGGACATTTCTGATCCACGCCGCCATCGTCGGTGGGGAAGGTGTGGCTGGGCAGGTTTTCAAGTGCACCGCCGCTTTCGACACCACGGATTCGCGAGCACCAGCCATAGGTCTTGAACGACCGGTTGATGTTCACAGCCATGCCGTAGGCGGCATTGACCCAGCCATACTTGCTGCTGTCCGCGCCGTCCGTGTCTTCTTCAAAGGCGAACGCCTCGACCGGGTCGGTTTTCGATCCATATGGCAGACGTCCCAGGAACCGCGGCATCGCCAGGCCGACATATTTGGAATCCTCGCTCTCGCGCAGGCTGCGCCAGGACGCATATTCAGGCGTCTGGAAAATCTTGGTCAGATCGCGGGGGTTGGCCAGTTCGCCCCAGCTGTCCATCTGGAACAGGCTCGGCTGGGCACCGGTGATCAACGGCGCATGCGCAGCGGCGGCGATCTTGGACATTTCACCCAGCAGCTCCACGTCCGGCGGGCTGTGATCGAAATGATAATCCGCCACCAGCGTGCCATAAGGCTCGCCACCGAACTGCCCGAATTCCTCTTCGTAAAGCTTCTTGAAGATCGGAGACTGATCCCACGCGGTTCCCTTGAACTTGCGCAGGGTCTTGTGCATCTCCTTTTTCGAGATGTTCATCACCCGGATTTTCAGCATCTCGTCGGTTTCGGTGTTGTTCACCAGGTAATGCAGCCCTCGCCACGCGCTCTCCATCTGCTGGAATTCTTCGTGATGCAGGATCAGGTTGATCTGCTCGGTCAGCTTCTTGTCGAGTTCCGCAACGATACCTTCGATCGAGCGCAACGCGTCGTCGGAGATCAGGTTCGCATTCTCGAGCGCCTGCTGGGCGAGCGTCTTGACGGCAGTTTCAACGGCGGTCTTGGCCTGATCGGATTTCGGGCGGAATTCCTTTTGCAGCAGTTCCTCGAATTCCGATGAGCCAAATGCGGTGGCTTCACCGCCGGCCTTTGCCTGGGCTTGTTCTTCAGCCATGTGTATCTCCTATTCCTCGTCGCTTTCAGCCTTGGGCGCAGGCTGCGCGGCCAGTGTTTTCAACAATGCAGGGTCACTGATGATCTTGCTGATCAGGTCCTCGGCACCGGTCTTTCCGTCCATGTAGGTCATCAGATTGGACAATTGCGTGCGCGCATCGAGCAACTCGCGAAGCGGCTCGACCTTGGCGGCGATCGCTGCGGGCGAGAAATCGTCCATGCTCTCAAAGGTGATATCCACCGCGAGGTTTCCCTCGCCGGTCAGCGTATTGGGCACCGTGAACGCGGCGCGCGGCTTCATCGATTTCATCCGGTCGTCGAAATTGTCGACGTCGATCTCGAGAAACTTGCGGTCTGCAACGGCGGGCTGCGGTGCTTCGGACTTGCCGGCAAGATCGCTCATCACACCCATCACGAAGGGCAACTGCACCTTTTTCTCCGCGCCATAAAGCTCGACATCATATTCGATCTGAACCCTGGGCGCGCGATTCCGCGCTATGAATTTCTGTGAACTATCCGCCATCTCGTACTCCTTGGTATCCCTGTTTTTTCATGTGTCGCGGCTGACCCAAAAAGAGGCCGCCAATGGGTTAATCAAAAGTTAATACAGACTAATCATCGTCTATTCCGCCAAGACTCTTGACGGCATCGAATTCGCCGGGGGCTATATCGCGAATGATCGTCAGGAAATCGGCATTGACCAGCCGCTTGGCGCGCTCCAAAAGGATCGGAACCGGGCTGGAGGGCTCTTTCTGGCGATAATAACCGACGATCCGCTCCAGCGCGTTTATCACGTCGGTGCGCGAATTGATCGCCCCTACGGCCTGCACCGGCGCGGCGGGGGCCGCATCCGTTGCCGTGGTATCCGGGTCAACCGGCGCGCCCTCTTCGGCGGTATCCGCAGGGCCCGCCGAAGAGGCATACTCTCCGACCCGACGCGCCATCAGGTCCAAAAGCTTGACCAGCGGCATGAGTTCAGGACCCTGGCCCGGGGTCTTTTCATCAAATACCGCAGAAATCGCCCTGACATTTTCCGATGCCGTCTGTAGCGCGGTCAGAGTTTCCGACAGCACCTCGTCATCCGTGTCCTGGAACGCGGCCGCAATCGTTGCCGTATCCGGTCCGGTCTCGCCCTCGGGCACGGCAACCTGCCCCTCGGACATTTCGATGTCACGCATCGAGAACAGGCCAAATCCACGGCTCCGGGTCAGCGGCGCGCGGCGCAGCGAACGATAGGCCAGCGACGGCCCCGCCATGCCGTCGGGTTGACCACAAAGCCCCTGGATCGCATTGATCCGCATCGTCGGATCGTTGCCGTCCTCCTCGTCAAGCTCGGGATGGCAGGTGTCCCAATAATCTTCCAGGTGGCCGCGCAACACCGTGGTCGCATCGGCATAGCCTTGCAGCCCCTCGACATTCAGGATCGCATCCGCAAGGAACACACCGGCACGCAGATCATGACTCTGCCTGAGCACGTCGAGCGCCTTTTTGACGACTTCCCGGTAATCAGGCCCGTGACCCTCGGCGATCGCATCGCCAACCTGCTGCTCTTCAACCGGTTGGGCGGCAAGCTCCATCTCGGTGAACACCATCTCGTATTCGAGATTCTCACCGCTTGGCGCGTTTTCACCCTTGGATTGTAAAAGGACTACCGGGTCCATAGTGTCTCCCTTCGAAGCGGCCAAAACCCCGGCCGCGACTACACTTGAACCAATTCCCGGTTGCGACTGCAGTAATGCAGTTCACACAACAGAAAACATTTTTTGTTGACCCTAAGTCAGCCTTATCATCTTCTTAAAGTCAATTGGATTTCCACACGCATAGAGGGTTCGACATTATGGCCGATCTCAAACTCGAAGGCGCCGAGCTCAAGAAAATGGTGAAGCTCGGAAAAAAGAAACCTCTGAGCTTTGCGTTCTGCCCCGGATTACAGAATGAACACACGTTCATGATCGATCGCCGCAAGGCGCCCGCGATGCTCGGCAAACTTGCGCGCAAGGAAGGCACCGGCAAGAAAGTCGCCTTCGGGACGTTTGAACTCAAGGGGCGTGTCATGGAAATGACCTGCGAAAGCACCGTTCCGCAGATGGCCAAGACGATCAAGAAATACCTGAAAACCCAAAAGACCCTGGTTAACGTTTTGATCCTCGACGCCGACGGCAACACCCTGGAGAGCGACGTCGAGGATTTGCCAGACGATCCGACAATGGAAGAAACGCTGCAAGACCAGGCCACGCGCGAAGAACCGACCGAAACCACGCAAGCCCAGGATGACGTTTCTGAAGATGCGCAACAGTATGCCCCCGAAGAGAGCGACGCCCCCGCGATGGACGCGGCGGCACTGGCGGCGCGATTGAAGGCACTGCAACCCGATATCGCCGCAGCCAGCGACGATGCCGCCGAGAAACTGAAAAAGGCAATGACCGGTGCCGTCTCTCAGATAAAATCCTCTGCATTCGAACAGGCGGACAAGACGATTACCGCACTGGAAAACGCGGTCGCCAGGCTGCGCCAGCGTGCAGAAGCAGGGCAGGTCCCGGAAGCCGGACAGGACCCCGCCTCACCGCAACCGGATTTCCAGGCCCTCGCCATCCGCGCCAAGGCTCTGCAACAGAGCATTGCCGACATTGCGGAACCTGCAAAAGGCAAACTGATGACAGCGCTGTCAAGCGCCGCCCAGACCATCAAGGCGCGCAATCACGAGGCGGCGGACGCTCTGCTCGGAAAAATCGAAGCGGCCGTCAACAAGACCAGAACGGCAACCACTGACGGCGATGGCAACGCCACGAAATGGGAAGCTGTTCAGGCGCGTCTGCAACCCGTCGTCGACAAGGCAATGACCGACAGGCGCGGCGACCTCGCCGCAATCAACCGCAGCTTTGATTTCGCCAAGGATCAGGCGGCGGAGGGCAACTATGCCAACGCGTTGAAAGCGGCAGCCAAGACGGCCGAGTTGCTCAAGCAGGCAGCGACCATGCAGACCACTGCGGCGGCACAAGAGGCCGCCGACCTGTCGCCCGAGGGGCTTGTCAAGCTGCGCGTCGCCTGGATCGAAACGCGGCTTGGCATGAAAAAGGACATCGAAGGGCTGAAATCGGCAATTGACGATGCAACAAGGGGCATTGACGGCATGGAAGAGGTCTCTTCCAAGTCCTCGGTCCTGTTCGACTATATCTCGGGCATCGACACGAGCCTGGAACAGGCATTGCAGGACATGGCCGATGCACAGGACACAGAGACGCGCAACGCCCTGAAACGCAATGCGATGCAAATTGTGGAAACATACAGGGACGTTCTGGATTCAGATTTCTTCAAGGCGGTCGACGACAACGGTTTTGTCAAAACCAACATTCGCAGCTCTGCTCTCAATTCGCTGCAAAAAGTTGGCGCAGCCCTGGCGGCCTGATCCGTCATGTCCATAACCGGCATCAAACGCAGGACCGCACGCCTTCACTCGAGATCCTGTTCACCGCTATCGCCCTTGTCACTGGCCACCACCGCGCCGGCCTCGCGCCCGGTGCCTTCGGTCGCCGCCCGCCGCGAACGCGGTATCGCCGTCTGTGCCCGCAATGATGGTGTCTACGCGTGTTTGAGCCACGCATGACAAGAATAGGGCTGGCGAAGATGACGGAGCATAGCGTCGGGATCGACATTTCCAAATCTCACCTCGACGTTTTTCACTTGGAGACTCAGACGGCGAAGCGGTTCGAGAATTCCGCGCACGGTTTTCGGGCGCTGCGCAAATGGCTGGCTCAGCTGGCGGTGACGCAGGTGGTGTTCGAGGCGACCGGCCCTTGTCATCGCGCCTTCGAAAAGGCGTTTTCGGGGGCCTTCCTTTGGTCAAGGTCAATCCTCTCCAGGCATGCCGTTTCGCGCAAGCCTACGAGACACAGGTCAAGACGGACGCGGTAGATGCACGCCTCTTGGCCCGCATGGGATCTGCGCTTGCCTTGGTGGCTGATGAGCCGATGTCAGAAAAGACGCATGATCTTCGTGACCTGCAGATCACACGAACGGCCCTGACCAAGGAGCGCACCCGGCTGCGCAACCGCGGCCATGTTCAGACCAACACGGTTCTCAAACGCCAGACCAAAGCCCGCCTGGCGCTGGTCGAGCGGCAGGTCGTCGAGCTGAACGACGAGATTGCAAAGCGCATCGCCGATGACCGGTCAGTCACGTCGGATCATCGCTGTGTGGCCTGGAGGCATGCGGGACAATCGCCTCACATATGCCGCACCCAGAACATCAGGACTACGCCATCGACGGCCTGGTCCCATTCACTGTGCATTGAAAGGGGACGAGGGATGTCGATGCGTTATGGCGATCTCATTCAGTTCGAGCCGATTGAGTCGGTTATCCAGCTTCTGGATGCCAATCGCCCAGATGAGGCCAAGAAACTGGTTTCGACCTACGTGATTTCTGACGATATGGCTGAGCGGATTGCCAAGCTCATGATCCCGCAGCTTTCGTTCGACGACGGCGTGGCCCACAAGGGCGTACTGGTCGCCGGCAACTACGGGACAGGTAAGTCGCACCTGATGTCCGTTCTTTCGCTGGTGGCAGAGGATGCAGACTACGTCCAGATGATCCATCACCCAAAGGTGGCTGACGCTGCTAAAGCGATCGCGGGGAAGTTCAAAGTCCATCGGATCGAGATCTCAAGCCAGATGTCGTTGCGTGACATCATCACGCAGCAGCTGGACGTCTTTCTCGAAAAGGAAGGCGTAAGCTATTCCTTCCCGCCGGCCGACAAGGTGATCAATAACAAGGCCGCCTTCGAAGAGATGATGGCGGCGTTTGCCGAGGTGCACCCGAACCACGGCGTTCTGCTAGTGATGGATGAGTTCCTCGAATACTTGCGTTCGCGCAAAGATCACGACCTTGTTCTCGACCTGTCGTTCCTGCGCGAGATTGGCGAGGTCACCAAGCACCTCCGCTTCCGCTTCGTCGCAGGCGTTCAAGAGGCCATCTTCGACAGCAGCCGCTTCCAGCATCTTACGGATAGCCTTCGTCGAGTGAAGGATCGGTTCACCCAGGTTCTACTTGCCCGGCAAGACGTCAGCTTCGTCGTGGCCGAACGACTCCTGAAGAAGACGTCGGATCAGCAAAACAAGATCCGCGCGTAGGCGAACTCGCCGGAGGCCGGGATCATGGTGACGGCGCGGGTCAGCCCTTCGGCGGTGTCGGGATCGGCCAGAACCAGATCGCGGATCCCCGCAATCCGGTGGCTGGCACGCGGCTGATCCGGGAATGGAACGGGGTCTAGCAAACCATCACCGTGCTGAAGGACGGTTTTGAGTGGCAGGGCCGCAAGTACAAATCGCTTTCGGGCATCGCGCGAGAAATCACCGGCGTGCGCTGGAACGGCTATCGCTTCTTCGGGCTGCAGGTCCGACCGCGGGAGATTTGACCATGGATAGCAACTCGCGCCCAAACCGCCGCCTGCGCTGTGCGATCTATACCCGCAAGTCCACCGAAGAAGGGCTCGACATGGAGTTCAATAGCCTCGATGCGCAGCGCGAGGCTTGCGAAGCCTACATCGCCAGTCAGCGCTCCGAGGGCTGGGCCTACCTGCGCGAGCGTTACGACGACGGCGGGTTCTCCGGCGGCACACTGGAACGCCCTGCGTTGAAACAGCTGATTGCCGATGTTGAAGACGGCCTCGTTGATGTGATCGTGGTCTACAAGATCGACCGCCTCAGCCGCGCCCTGATGGATTTTTCGAAACTGGTCGAGCTTTTCGATCGGCACGGCGTGACCTTCGTGTCGGTGACCCAGTCCTTCAACACGACAACGTCGATGGGACGGCTCACACTGAACATCCTGCTCAGCTTCGCGCAGTTCGAGCGGGAAGTGACGGCAGAGCGGATCCGGGACAAGGTCGCCGCCTCCCGGAAGAAGGGCATGTGGATGGGCGGCTACGTCCCCCTCGGGTACGATGTCGTCGACCACAAGCTTCTCGTGAACGAGAACGAGGCGGCGCAGGTACGGCGGATATTTGAGCGCTTCGTCGAACTTGGATCCGCCACGGTTCTGGCGCGAGAGCTCCGCCGCGAAGAGGCCTGCAACAAGCAGGGGACGCTGATCGACAAAGGTTATCTCTACCGGCTACTCAAGAACCGCGTTTATCGCGGTGAAGCTGTCCACAAGGGTACTGCATATCCCGGCGAGCATGATGCCATCATTGACGCCGACCTCTGGGACCGCGCCCACGCCATCCTGCAAGAGAGCCCCCGGAAACGCGCCAACAACACCCGCGCGCAGACACCGGCGCTGCTCAAAGGGCTGATCTTCTCGGAAACCGGCGCGGCCATGACGCCCACCACCACGAAGAAAGGCTCGAAACTCTACCGCTACTACGTGTCCATGGACGTGATCCGGAACCGAGATACCGGCGACGAGACCGCGCCCACGCGGCTGGCCGCCGGGATGGTCGAAAAAGCGGTGGTGACTGAAATCCGACGGATCCTGCAAACGCCAGAGGTAGTCACGCAGGTGTTGTCGGCGCTCAAAACCAACACCGCCGATATTTCAGAAGCCAACGCGTTGGGCGCGCTCCACGAGTTCGACACCCTCTGGACCCAACTCTTCCCCGCCGAGCAAGCCCGGATCGTTCAGCTCCTTGTCCGGCGCATTACGGTGACGGCCACCGGGCTCGAGGTCGATATCCGGCGCGAGGGCATCGCCGGGGTCATCCGCGAGATGTTCGCCCCGCGCGAGTTAGAGGCCGCCGAATGACCAATTCCAATGACACCATCCGCATTCTGATCCCTCTCAAGGTACGCAAGAAAAACGGGCGACCGAAGATCCTGCCTCCCGCCGACCATGGCCCGAGCGCGGATCAAGCGCAGGATCCCCACATCCTGCGTGCCATCGGCCGCGCATGGAGCTGGCGTCGTCGCATGGAAGCGGGCGAGTTCGCCACAATTCAGGAACTGGCCGAAGCCGTCGGGTTGGCCGAGCGTCATGTCAGCCGTCAGTTACGGCTCGCCTATCTTGCACCCGAGGTTCTTAAACGCCTGACCTGCGGACGCGAGGCGTCGGCGGTCAGCCTCTACGATCTGTGCTTTCTGGCGGGGGATACTTGGCAAAAACAGGCTGAGCGAACGTTTCGCTGACCTTCAATGAAAACTCGCCTGAAAGGACGTTGCCGTCAGCGAGACATGCGCGTCCAGCGGCGGGTGCAGCTCGAACGCCTTCGGCTCGCGCGCGAAGTTCCAGAGCCGGAACAGGGACCATTCCGAACGCCGCTCCTCGGCCACGGCCAGCTCGGTGCGGCTGATGTGGAAAGGGGTGCGTTCCCAGCCATTCGTCGTCTTCACCTCGACTAGGC
>NZ_JBGFGP010000164.1:0-6673 GCF_041224545.1 Sedimentitalea sp. XS_ASV28
AACCGGGCGTAGCGGCAAGCGGCAACCACGCAGGCCTGCCGCAGCTGCGTTACATGACGACTACGCAGCGCCGGACCTGCTTCGCACCAAGGGAGACAAAATTGGACGCCCATAGGGGGCAGCCTTGAATGCCGATTGACATCCCGCGCCTCAGTCCGACCGTGACAGAAGAGACCATGAGATCGACTGCGCTACAAACACTACATATCGGCAAGACTTGGCCGACGGAACAGCCGGAAAGATGGAACGGGGCTAGCGAAAAACTCTTATCGCCCACATATATCCGTCCGCGACCCAAGCCGTAGCTGGCACAGGCAGCTCCGTTATGGATTCCGTAAACCGATTGCTCAGCATTCTGGATAGATTCAGCAGAAAGGTATGCTTGTTCCGGAATATAACTGGACTCTGCATGTGGAAGCTTGGTATTTCCGCTGCGTGACCTAGTGTTCCGTTCTTAGTGATTACTGTAAATGTCAACCTTACCCTTACCCTCTCCAGAGCACTGTCATACCTCTTTTCATCGCCCGATTTCGACAATTGCGGTCATAATCGTCAACTATGGCGCGGCAGAGTTGACTGCAACAGCGGTCGAGAGCGTGCTTCAGCGCAGCCACGGCGGTCGGCAGGTCGAGATACACGTCGTGGACAATGCCTCGCCCGGTGATGACGCCCGGATACTTGCCCGGCATCATGCGGAAAAGGGCTGGGGCGCGCGGGTCAGGTTGTGGCTTCAGAACCAGAACCTCGGGTTTGGACGCGGCAACAACCTCGTTCTGGATTATCTGCGGGACAGAACGGATACGCCCGACTACGTGTTTTTCCTCAATCCGGATGCCGCGCTGAAGAACGAGGCATTGGCTATTCTGGCCGATCGGCTCGACACGTCGCCCCAAACCGCGGTTGCAGGAGCGGCGGTCACACTGCCCTCGGGCCAACCGGTCACAGCGGCTTTTCGCTTTCCTTCCGCACAGAGCGAGTTTGCGCAGGCCATCGACTTCGGCCCGGTCAGTCGTCTCTTCCAGGAGCGTCTTGTCCCGCTTCCGCCGGACCACCCCGATGGCCAGGTCGATTGGGTTGTCGGAGCAGCCATGCTGGTCCGCTTTCAGGTGATTTGCGATCTCGGTGGATTCGACCCCGATTTTTTCCTCTATTATGAAGAGGTTGAATTGATGTGGCGCATCAAGCGCCAGCGCTATGATGTGATCTATGTCCCGTCGGCCTTGGTGTGCCATGCCGAAGGCGAATGTACCAAGATCAAGTCCGGCCAACCTGTTCAGCAACGACGCCCGTCATACTGGTACGATTCCTGGCGGATGTACTATCTCAAGACGAGCGGTCGCGGCGGCGCAATACAAGCGGGCCTCTGCTGGATGGCCGGAGCCGCGCTGAGCGTTCCGCTCGCCGCGCTTCGCGGTCGCAACCAACAGATGCCCAAGCGCTTTTTCCGTGACTTCTCTCACCATGTCCTCAAACCTCTGCTGTTCGGGGTTCCGGCGCGATGACCTGCCTGCCCACTCTTGACGTCAAATCCTCCCGCGTTGCGCGGCCGTTGGGAGCCGACAACTGCAACCCGGACACGATTGGCCTGCCCGCTCTGATCGCCGAGGATTTTCGCACCCATGGTCGCGATTGGCTCTCCGAGGGGTTCTGGGTGTTGTTCTGGCACCGCTTCGGAAACTGGCGAATGGGTTTGCCCAAGCTCTTTCGCGCACCGATGACGCTGATCTATCGGATCATGTTTCGGTGGGTCTCGCGATCAACCGGAATTCTCCTTCCATACACGGTCGAGGTCGGACGCCGTGTGTGTCTCGAACATTTCGGCGGAATGATCCTCGTCGCCCAGAAAATAGGCGACGACGTTACAATCCGACAGAACACGACCTTCGGCATCGCGCGAATGGATGAAGTCCACAGCCGGCCCATCATAGGCGATCGCGTAGAGATCGGCGCGGGCGCCGTGATCGTGGGGGCGATTCGCATCGGGAATGATGCAATTGTCGGCGCCAATGCGGTTGTCACCCGGGATGTGTTGCCCGGCATGGTCGTCGGCGGCATCCCCGCCCGGGTGATCGGCCAGACACAAAACCTCAAGGCCGACGAACAAATGTTCCAGTCGCCGGATAGTAACGCGTCGTAAGCCCAGTCGCGTCATGCCAGCGCGATCACGCGGCGGCCATTTGCGCATCTCCGTGCAGACACAGAACATGCTGTGTGCGATCTGGCAGTCGGTATGAATGACCGGGCTTTTTGCGGACAGGCACGTCATCAGTCTTTTCGCCCGATCAGTCTGCCGCGCAGCCAACCCGAGAACCAGTCCATGAACATCACCATGATGACAATCAGAACGATGTAATAGGCGACCTCTTCCCAGTCTTTCTGGGTCTGGATAGCCTGGGTCAGAAGCAGGCCGATGCCGCCGCCCGTGATCGCTCCGATGATGGTGGCGGATCGGGTATTGGACTCGAGAAAATAGAGTATCTGGGCCAGAAGGACCGGCATGATTTGCGGGATCACCCCAAAGCGATATCGTTGCAGCGGGTTGGCCCCGGTCGAGGCCACACCCTCGATCTGTTTCTGGTCGACATTTTCCAGAGCTTCCGAAAAGATCTTGCCGAACGTGCCGGTGTCGGTGATCAGGATCGCCAGCGCGCCCGTCAGCGGACCGGGACCGAACGCACGGGCCAGCACCACCGTCCAGATCAACGCATCCACCCCTCTCACAAAGTCGAACAGACGGCGGGTGGCTGCACGCACAAGCATGATCGGAGAGAAACGCCTGGCTGCGAGAAAGGCCAGTGGCAGGGCAATGATCGCGGCGCCCATCGTGCCGAGAAAGGCCATCAGGATCGTTTCGCCAATGGCCCAGGCCACATCCTTGTGCCGCCACATTGCATTGTTCCACCAATCGGACAGGGCGCCCGTTATGTTCGATCGGGCCGGGTCAAGTCGCTCGCCAAACAGGATCGTTGCCACACCCTGCCCGTAATAGGGGCTGTCGAGTGTGAACCAGAACAGTTCCCAGCCGGGGAAATAGTTGAATACTTCGCTCCGCGCTCCGGTCAGGGTGATGCGACCCTCGGGCGTTGTGATGCCGATGCGCCGGTTCGATGCCGAGATCCAGTCGGGCAGGTCCTCCGGAAGATTACTCGTCAGGCTGCGTCCTTCGGCCTGCACCCGGATCACCGGCATGCCCGGAATTTCGATCTCGGTCCGGGCGTCCGGGAGATACCGCACAATGTGGTCGCCACCGAGGTCGATGGTCAGCACTTCGTCGTCGCTGACCCAGTCGGGTCGCATGCCATCGGGATACATGCCCTTGCGCTCGCCCTCGACGGAATAGGTGATTTCGCCTGTGCTGTTCTCACGCGTGACGTGGACCTTGTGCGACCAGCTGTCGGAGGCCAGCGTGACGGCGTTTTCGAGGCTGGCCCGCCGCGCGAGGCCGGGCACATCAAATGCAAAGAAGATATAGACGAGATAGAGCACAATCGCTGCCGGGATACAGAACCCGACAAGGCGCTTGCGCCGGAAGAGACGGACGGCCTCGAGCTTGGTGGAACTCACCTCTATCGCGGTCATTGGTGGTCCCCTCCGGTCAGCCGGTTGCGATAGCGGCTCGATAGCTGATCGAACAGGACGATGGTGCCAAACAGAAGAATGAAGATTGCCGCGGCATCGTCAAAACGGCCCTGGCCCCACCCCATTGCATTACGAAGCTCGTAGCCTATGCCACCGGCGCCGACATAGCCGAGTATCGCCGAGGCGCGAATGTTGATCTCGAAACGCAGCAAGGCGTAGCTGATATAGTTTGGCGCCACCTGCGGCAACACGCCCAGCAACATCCGTTGCGACCATGTGGCCCCGACCGAGGCAAGACCTTCGACCGGCTTGGTATCCGTGTTCTCGGCCACTTCCGAGAACATCTTGCCAAGCGCCCCGGCGGTATGAATCGCAATGGCGATCATCGCCGGCACCGGGCCACCGCCCAGCACAAAGATCAGAACAAGCGCGATCACGATCTCGGGCACCGCGCGCATGATGTCCGACATCCGGCGAAAGAGCGGAACCAGGCGCGGCCATTTTGCCAGACCGCGCGTACCCGGCAACGCCAGGAACAGGCCGCCGATAGCACCGATCAAGGTTGATACAGCAGCGATGTTGATCGTCTCGATCAATGCCGGCAAGTATTTTGCAATCAGACCGGGCAAATCGGCACGCTTTTCCCACGCCTCTGAAAACACTTCCGCCGGATAGTCGCCGATCTGGTGCAGACCGTCCCAAAATCCACCTGCATTTCGGCTGTCGGCGATGTTGAAACCCCCGACCATCAGGACAACGAAGATGAGCAGTGTCAGCCCGCCATACAGCCTGCGGCGCTGAACCTGCGCGCAATAGCTTGATTGAATGCTGGACACGCTCTGCGGCGTGACAGGCATGGTTGCGTCAGACATCGCCAACCCTCGATAAAAGCCGGCGGCCCCGAGGACCGCCGGACGTGTCATGGAAATGACTTAGCCGCCAACTTTCGCGCGCCGCGCGCCGACAATCGAGGTATAAGCCTCGTGCGTGATCGGATCAAAACCCTGGATTTCACCACCGCCCACGCCATAGGCGCATTCGGGATCCGTCTCTCCCATCGTGTCCATGATCTCTGTAACGCTTGCACGCACATCTTCGGGCAGCGCGTTGCGCAACACGATCGGCTCGCCCGGGATCAGCTTTGAACGCCAGATTTCAACCAGATCGTTCATGTCGACAAGACCAGCGTCGACAGCCTTGCGCAGCGCACCGAAACTGTAGCCGTCTTCCCAGTTGCCCTGACCATCGGCCCAGGTCACCCCGGCGTCAATCTCGCCATTCTTCACGGCAAGGATCGTCTGTTCGTGGCCGCCTGTGAATTTGACTTCGCCAAAGTAATCGCCGCTCTCCATGGACCCGCCGGTAATCTCGGGAATCTCGATCGACGGAATCAGGTAGCCGGAGGTGGAGTTGGGATCCCCGAAACCAAAGACCTTGCCCTGAACGTCTTCAAGGCTTTTCAGACCGCTATCGACGCGCGCAAAGCCGATCGAATGATATCCGATCGATCCGTCGAGATTGACCTTCACCAGGATCGGCGAGGCCGCTTCGGGGTCCGCGATGTGCAGGGCTGCATAGGAAGACGGGCCAAGCAGAGCCAGATCGATACTGCCGCCCAGAATGCCCTGGATCACGCCGTTGTAATCTGCGGGCGCGAACATCTTCACTTCAACATCAAGCGCTTCGGCGATCTTGTCGGCAAGGCACTGGTTGTTTGTCAGGCGATCCTGTGCATTCTCGCCGCCCAGAATACCGATGCGAAACTCTGTGATCTCTTCGGCAGCTGCGCCCGTGACGAGCGCAGCGGTGGCGGCAAGCGCCAGTGCAAGTGTCTTTTTCATGGTTTTCTCCGTTGGGTAAGAGGAAGTTGGCCCGCGTTATGCGCGGGTGTAAGCTGATTCAGGCGTAGGCTTTCGCTGCGCGAACCCCTGGCCTGTCCAGTGTCTCGATTTCGGTCGATGTGGCGGCTTCGGAAAAATCCGCACCCGCACCATAGATGTCGCGCGCCACGCCCGTGGTCAGTTGTGCAGGTGTTCCATCAAAGACGATCCTGCCGTCGCGCATCCCGATAACCCGGTCACAGTAGCGCCGCGCCGTATCCAGCGTATGCAGGTTCGCGATAACCGTGTGTCCATCCTCTTCATGGATGCTGCGCAGCGCCTGCATCACCACTTGTGCATTCATCGGGTCGAGCGAGGCGATGGGCTCGTCGGCCAGGATGATCCTGGGGTCCTGCATCAGGGCTCGGGCGATCGCAACCCGCTGCTGTTGCCCACCAGACAGGGCTTCCGCGCGTTTTGACGCCTGTTCGGCGATGCCCAAGCGGTCGAGAAGCTCGATGGCTCTGAGAATGTCGGATTGCGGATAAAGGTTGAACATGGTTGCGACTGTCGAGCGCCTGTTCAACGTGCCGTGCAACACGTTCGACACCACATCCATTCGTGGCACGAGATTGAACTGCTGAAAAATCATAGCGCAGCGGGATTGCCATTTGCGCTTGGCGGTTCCGCGAAGCGCGGTGACATCCACGCCCTCAAAAGTGATGGTGCCGGTCGTCGCGTCGCTGAGGCGGTTTATCATTCGCAACAACGTGGATTTACCCGCGCCAGAGCGGCCGATAATCCCGATCATGGTTGGCTTCTCAACCGAGATGTTCGCGGCATCGACCGCTATCTTGTCACCAAACCGCTTGGTCAGCTTGTCAATCTGAAGCATTTCACCCCCATTTTTCAGGGCGCTTAAGGGGCGCGCGCTACAGTTTCATGACACCTTCGCTACAGTTTGTTTAAGACCGCATGGAAAGATGCTACGGACCGCTGCCCGGAGTCACGCTGGCGATCCCGTATCCTGAAGAAAGATCAGATGTATCGCCAAGGTGATGCGATAGGTCGTGCCCTTTGCAACGGGACGATATGATCGACGTTGCTCTCTGTCACCGTCACGACTTGCCGTCCGCTTGTCCCCCGTCAGCACCTTTGGAACATCTGATTTGATTTCGTAACGGAGGGTTTCTGGCTCATCGTAACCGCCAAGGAGTGGAGATGATACAGAAACCCGGAACGCAGAAAGAGCCCGCCGAGAAGGTCGTGAAGGA
>NZ_JBGFGP010000165.1:0-478 GCF_041224545.1 Sedimentitalea sp. XS_ASV28
GGTTCGGCTATCGTCGGATCGGCGTCCTGCTCGAACGCAAGGGCATGATCATGAACCACAAGAAGCTGTATCGGCTCTACCGGGAGGAAGGTCTCTCGGTGAAGCGACGACGTGGCCGCAAACGGGCCCGCGGCACACGCCCACCGATGCCGGAGGCGGCGCGCCCACATGCGCGGTGGTCGCTGGACTTTCTGTCGGACAGCTTTGGTGCTTCACGCAAGTTCCGCATCCTGGCAGTGATCGACGATTGCTGCCGCGAAAACCTGTGCCTCATGGCCGACTCCAGTATCTCGGGAGCCGGTGTCGCCCGCGAGCTGGATGCGCTGGTGCGGGTCTACGGAAAACCAGGTTGCATCGTCAGTGATAACGGCACGGAGTTCACAAGCCGGGCCATCCTGAAATGGGCCGACCAGAACGATGTGCCGTGGCATTTGACCTGCCCCCCGCGAAATCCCTCATCATGATGTAGAGTCTGCCC